>NZ_JBYCLB010000373.1:0-22376 GCF_057473705.1 Mycobacterium sp. TH-M15
TGTTCAGCGTGCAGTACGCGTTGGCGAAGCTGGCCGAGGCCTACGGGATCCGGCCGGCGGCGATGGCCGGGCACAGCATCGGCGAGTACGCCGCGGCGGCGCTGGCCGGGGTGTTCGACGTCGAGACCGCGGTCAAGGTGGTGGCGATGCGGGCTCGGCTGATGAACGCCGCGCCGCGCGGGGTGATGGTGGCGGTGCCGCTGGGCCCGGACGCCGTCGCCGACCACCTCGGCGGGCAGGATCCCCAGGTCGATCTGGCCACCGTCAACGACCCGAACGCCTGCGTGGTCGCCGGCTCCGAGGAGAAGGTCCGCGAGTTCACCGAGCGGCTCCAGCGGGCCGGCGTCACCGCCCGCCGGGTGCGGACGTCGCACGCCTTCCACTCCCGGCTGATGGATTCGATCGTCCCGGAGTTCACCGGCTTCCTGTCCCGGGTGACCCTGCACGAGCCGCGGATCCCGTTGCTGTCCAACCTCACCGGCAGCTGGCTGTCGCCGGCCGAGGCGACCAACCCGGCGATCTGGGCGCGACAGATCCGCGAGACGGTGCGCTTCGCCGACGAGCTGGACACGCTGCTGGCCGACCCGCACCGGGTGCTGGTCGAGGTCGGGCCCGGCGGCACGCTGACCGGATCGGCGATGCGTCACCCGCGGTGGGCCGAGACGCACCGGGCGGTGCGGCTGATGCGCCATCACGCCCAGAGCCGCCCGGACCGGGACGCGTTCCTGCTCGGCCTCGGCCAGCTGTGGGCGGCCGGTGTCGAGGTGGACTGGACCCGGTTGCGTCCGCGCCGGCGTCCCCGCCTGGTCTCGCTGCCCGGGTACCCCTTCGAGCGGCAACGACACTGGGTGGAGCACAACGCCGACGCGCGCTGGGGCGCCGGCCCGACCGGCAGCGGGACCGCCGCCGACCGGTCGACCGCCGCCGCCGACGGGTCGCCCGCCAAGGCCGACAGCAACGGCAGCTCGCCGATGGAGGCCACCCTGCGGCGCATCTGGAGCGTGTGCCTCGGGGTGGGCACCGTCGACCGCACCGCCAACTTCTTCGACCTGGGCGGCGATTCGCTGATCGCGATCGGCGTCGCGATGGCCGCCTCGCACGAGGGGCTGGACCTCAGCCCGCAGGACCTGTACGACAACCCGACCCTGAGCGGGCTGGCCGAGACGCTGACCGCCCGGTACGCGGCCGGCGGCCTGACCCGCCGGTCGCCCGGCGACGTCACGCATCCGCCGGTACCGCCGAACATCCTCGGCTTCCTGGCGCGCGGCCTGGCCGAGCCGGCGCGGTGGCGGGTGCCGATGGTGCTGCGGCTACGGCCGGACGTGACCGCCGACGACGTCCGCGCGGTGCTGACCGCGGTGGTCGCCCAGCACGACGCGCTGCGGCTGACCATCGGCCGGCACGCCGGCGGCTGGCGGCAGCAGGTTGCCGACCCGGGGGAGTTCACCGCCCTGGTCGCGGCCGCGCTGCCGGAGGACGCCACACCCGGCAGCCGGCAGGAACGGGCCGCGCTGCTGGCCGCGCTGGATGCCCACCCGGTCGACGCGGCGCTGCCCGGCCCGCCGCTGACCGCGACCCACCTGCGCGGGGTGGCCGGCGGGCCGTGCTACCTGGTGCTGGGCCTGCACGCCACGGTCGGCGACGAGGTCTCCCGCGACGTGCTGCTCACCGATGTGTTCACCGCGTTCGGTCAGCGGCTGGCCGGCGACGACATCGTCCTGCCCGCGGTCGCCACCCGGTGGACGGAATGGTCGCAGCGGTGCGCGGCGCTGGTCACCCACCCGGCGGTGGTGGAGAGCGGCGAGTTCTGGCTGCAGGGCACGTCGGCGGCGACGCTGCGGGTCGCCGAAGCGGACACCGACGGCCTCCCGGCGCCCGGGGTCGGGGACCTGGCCACGGTTTCGTCGGCGCTGACCGCGCTGGAGACCAGTGAGATCGACGACGCCCGCCGCCGGCTGCGGGTGCCGATCACCGAGATCCTGCTGGCCGCGCTGAGCCGCACGGTCGCCGCCACCGTCGGCGCCGGCACGCTCACCGTCGACGTCGCCGGGCAGGCCCGGTCGGTGCTCAAACCCGACGTCGACCTGCGCCGCACCATCGGCTGGGTCAACACCGTCTACCCGGTGCCGCTGCGCTGCTCGACGGCCGACGGCGCGCGGTCGCTGCTGGACGATGTGCATCGGACGCTGGGTGCCGTGCCGCACTACGGGATCGGCTACGGACTGCTGCGCTACCTGTACGCGCCGACGGCGACGCCACTGGCCGCCGCCGCGCCGGCCGACGTCTACCTCTCCTACCTGGGCGCCATTCCCGAGCTGCCGGTGGTCTCCACCGACGACGCCCCGGTGCAGCTGGACCCGGACACCGCGATGTCGGTGCGCGAGACCGTCGCCGGCCTCGGCCACCCGGTCGAGCTGCGGGTCTACCGCGCGACCGGGCTGCTGCACCTGGACTGGTGGTACGACGGCCGCCGGGTCGGTCCGGACACCGTGTGCACGCTCGCCGAACGGTACGGCACGGCGCTGCGGGATCTGCTCGCCGAGGCGATCGCCGAAGACGACGACGCCGCCGCCGACGAGATGGCGCTGGTCGACATGTCCGCCATGTCGGGCACGGGCCCGTCGTAGGGGAGGGGGCAGCGTGTTCGACACGTCGGTGATCCGCACACTGGCCAACAGCGAGGAGATGCTGGCCGAGACGCAGAACTTCGTCGGCCTGGCCGCGCACGTCACCGGGCCGATCGACGTGGACGCACTCTCGGCCGCCTACGACGCGCTGCTGGCGGCGCACCCGATCCTGACCAGCCACCTCGAGCCGCTGCCCGATGGACGGCACCAGTTCGTCACCGACGATCTGATGTCCGCCGGCATCGAGGTGATCGACCTGGGTGATTCGGCCGAGGAACCGCCGCCGCCGCGCTTCGACCAGAACGAGTCGCTGGTCGCGTTCCGGCTGATCGTCCGCGGCGACCGGGCCCAGCCGACCCTCTACGTGCACCATGCGCTGGCCGACGGCCACCACATGTACGCGCTGGTGGAGGAGCTGCTGTCCTACTACACCGACCTGGTCGAAACCGGCGGCACCGACGCGATCGAGGTGCAGCCCGCGCCCCAGTCGATCGAGGCGGTGCTGGCCGACCGGCGGGTACGCAAACAGCAGCGCTCCGGCATCGAACGATTCCTGCCGGCGATGTTCGGCTACGACCTGCCGCCCACCCGGCGAGCCGGCGCCGACGTCAAACCCACTGAGCCGGTGCGGGTTCCGATGGCTTCCGCCCGGCTCACCGAGCAGCAGACCGACGGCGTCGTCGCGTTCGGCAAGGCGCACGACCTGAGCCTGCACGCGGTGCTCTCCGCTGCCGTGCTGCTGGCCGAGTGGCGGCTGCGCGGCCGGCTGAACATCCCGATCCCCTACCTCTACACCGTCGACCTGCGCTACTTCCTGTCGCCGCCGGTCTCGGCGACCGGGTGCACCAACCCGATCGGGGTGGCCGCCTACCTGGCCGAGATCGACGAGGCGACCGGCACCGTCGAGCTGGCCCGCGCGGTCGCCGAGACGTTCCAGAAAGACCTCGCCGACGGGGTGATCCAACAGTCCCGGCTGCACCTGAGCCCGCAGTACGTGGGCAACCCGCCGGGCCTGCCCGACGTCGTGGTGCTCTCCAACAACGGCCTGGTGCCACCGGTCCGCACCCCGCCCGGCGTGCAGGTGACGTCCACCCACGGCGAGCTGTACTTCACGGTCAGCGCCGGCATCGACATCTACTTCACCCAGATCTATGCCGGCCAGCTGAACATCGAGTACCACTCGCACGGCCCGGCCCCGGAGAGGTCGGTGGCGGCGATAACGGCGCAGCTGTGCAGCATCGCCGACCAACACACCCCGGCCGGTCTCAGCTGACCGGGCCGAACGCGTACCGGTGGTACTGCAGCATGCGGCGCAGCGGCGGGATGACGCGGACCAGCCGGCCGGCCCAGCGGAAGCCGGCCGGCGCCCGGCCGAACGTCGCCGCGTCGAAGAACGTCGTGGCGGTCAGCAACCGGAGGCCGGTGAGATGAGCCAGGACGTCGCCCGGGCCGTTCACCGCCCAGTGCAGGCTCGCCCCCGACCGGCGCTGCAGCCGGTGGGTCCGCTGGGTCTTGATGCCCAGCCAGTTGTAGAAGTCGATCTGCAGCTCCCCGGCGCCGAACCGGTCGACGATCCGCTGCAACAGGGCCAGACCGTCCGGCGCGGTGAGGTACATGCTGATCCCCTCGGCCAGCAGCAGCGTCGGACGGTCGGCGGGGATCTGGTCCAGCCAGGCCGGGTCGGTCGCCGACGACGCCACCAGCCGGTAGTGCGGCCGGGCCGGAAAAACCTGCTCCCGCAACGCGATCACCGCCGGGAAGTCGACGTCGTACCACGCCACGTCCGGGCCGGGATCCAGCCGGAACACCCGGCTGTCCAGCCCGCAGCCGAGGTGGATGACGGTGGCCCGCGGATGGGCGGCCAGGAACTGGCGGGCCCAGATGTCGTACTGGGCGGTGCGCACCGTCACCAGCGGCGCCCAGGTGGGCGGCTCGTCCAGGCCGGCCCAGTCGAACTCGATCCGGTCCACCGCCCGCTTCGCGTACCGGTCGCCGAGCACCGGCCGGTCGAAGTCGGCGTCGAGGGCTTTGAGGTACAACGTCGTGAGCATGGTCTGCGCGGCGCCGTGCAGGTCGACCCGGATCTTGTCGGTCATTCCGGCGAGCCTAGTACCGAGGAGGGGACACGATGACGCAGAGCCGGCCGGGTGGCGGGACGCCGCGGGTGCTGCTGGTCTACTACAGCTACACCGGGCAGGCGAAGCGGGTGCTGCAGGCGGCGGGGGAGGTGTTCGCCGCGCACGGCTGCCAGGTGGTCGAGGCGCCGATCGAGTTCACCGATCCGCGGTATTGCGAGCGGTTCTCGCGTTTCCCGATGCGCCGGGTCTGGCCGGACATGCTCAGCGTGCTGAAAGCGCAGCAGCGCGGCGAGACCGGGGAGATCTCCGTTCCGGACGCGGTCACCGACGGTGACTACGATCTGGTCTGCATCGGCTCGCCGACCTGGTGGAGAGCGCCGAGCATGCCGATCCGGTCCTTCCTGACGTCGCCGCAGGCGGCAACGCTGTTGGCCGGCAAGCCGTTCGCGGTGTTCGTGGTGTGCCGCGGCTACTGGCTGGAGAACCTCACCGAGGTGCGGGGGCTGGCCAAAGCGGCCGGCGGGACGTTCGTCGACGAGATCCACTTCGGCTATCCCGGTGACCCGCTGCGCTCGATGCTCTCGCTCACCAGTTACCTGGGCAGCGGCCGGTACCGCACGCGCTACCTGGGGGTGCCGATCCCGCCCACCAACGTCCAACCCGACCAGCTGGAGCAGACCCGGCGGTTCGCCGCGGGTCTGGCCGACCGGCTCTTCGGCGAGCAGAGGTAGTCCGATGCCGCGTTCGTTTGAGGTCTCGTTCGACTCCCCGGCCAGCGTCGCCCAGGTGCATGCCGCGTTCGCGGATCGGGACTACTGGCTGGCCCGGCTGGCCGCGGTGGACGGGGTCCGCACGCTGAACTCGCTCACCGTGGACCCGGACGGCACGGTGCACGTGGTCGCCACCGAGGACCTGCGGCACGGTGCGCTGCCCCGGCCGTTGGCCGCCGTCTACCGCCGGGACCTGACTGTGGTCACCACCGAGCGGTGGACGCCGGCCGGCGACGGCCGGGTCGACGGGACGGTGGTCGTCGCGGTCAACGGTGCGCCCGGGTCCGGTCACGGCACCGGGGCGCTCACCCGGCGCGGCGCCGGCTGCCAACTCGCGCTGTCGGCGACGTTGGAGTTCAAGATGCCGCTGGTGGGCGGCAAGATCGAGGACTACCTGGTCGGTGTGTTCACCGACGGCCTCGGCATCGTCCAGCGGTTCACCACCGAGTGGATCGCCGCCCATGGGTGAGCCGACCGACATCCCCAGCACCGCCGCGGCGTTGGCCCGCCTGGACATGCCGCTGGATGCGGCGATGACGACCCAGCGGGCGGTGCGCCGGCTGCGGCCCGACCCGGTCGACGAGGCGGTGGTGCTGCGCTGCATCGAGCTGGCGCTGCGCGCCCCGACCGGCAACGACGGCCAGAACTGGGAGTTCATCATGGTGCGCGACACCCGGGTCAAGGAGCGGCTCGGCCGGCGCTACCGGCAGGCCTGGCGGGTCCAGCGGGACGTGGTGCTGCGCCGGGGCATCGTCCGCGACGAGTCGATGGCCAAGATCGCCCGGGCGATCCAGTGGCAGGTGGACCACTTCGCCGAGATCCCGGTGCTGGTGGTGGCCTGCCTGCGGCTCGGCGCCCGCGAGGGCCGGCTGCCGGTGCTGCGGATGCCGCACGTCGCCGAGTCGGCCTACTGGGGGTCGATCTACCCCAGCGTGCAGAATCTGCTGCTGGCGGCGCGGGCGGTGGGCCTGGGCGCCTCGCTGATCACCCTGCCGCTGTGGAGCCAGGGATCGGCGCGGCGCATCCTGGGCCTGCCGCGCGACATCACGCCGTGCTGCATCGTGCCGCTGGGCTGGCCACGCGGCCGCTACGGGCCGACCACCCGAAAACCGGTCGAGCAGGTGGTGCACCGGGACGGCTACGGAAACCGGGTCTGGTTCGACGGGTGACCGCGGTCCGGGGGCGCGGTCGGTCCTGAACTCGTGCGCGCGTGTTTCTTACGGTAGGTTGAGCCGGGGCCGGGCTCGGTTACAGCATTGGGAGGGCGAACGTGGGGACGACTACCGTCGGTGGGGGCAAGCGTCAGCGGACGACGATCGGGGTTGCCGTTGCGGCGGCGGGCGCGGTGGCCATCGCGCCGATCACCGCGGTCGCACCGTGGGCGCCCGGCGGGCTGTCCACCGTCGAGCGGGCCGCGCGGCTGCTGTCCGACACCGACTCCATCCTGAACGTCCCGATGAACCTGCTGCTGGACTACCTGCACGCCCCGGCCAACGAGATCGGAGCGATGAACGAGCTGGCCGACTCCTTCTTCTGGACCGGCAGCTGGTGGACGCCGAGCGCCGCCAACCTGTGGGGCGAGGACCCGGGCGACCCGGGACACTTCATGGCGATCATGGACTTCCTGTTCCCGTACGCGCCGCAGATCTCCGGGCTCGACCAGCCGGAGATCGACCCGACCCTGCTGGCGAACGGCGACGCGGGCCTGGGCCAGCAGCTGGCCATGCTGGCCGCCGCCGAGCTGCCGGTCAGCCAGTCCTGCGACGCGGTGCAGTGTTCCCCGATGGTCCCGGTGGAGCCGGTCACCGGCATCACCGAGCTCGACCGGCTGATCGACTTCTTCAAGGTGTTCGTCGGCCCGGACCAGCTGCCGATGTTCGCCCACTGGCTGCAGGTCCCGCTGGGATCGCTTCTCGACGGGAAGTTCGCCTTCCCCGACAGCTCGGCCGCCGACAACCCGGATGCCGCCGGCATCGCCGACCCGTCGGCCGGCATCGGACATCACGGCGCGGTGCCGGGTGCCTCCTCGGGCGCGGTGCCCGGCAGCGAAGCGCAGCCCGGCTTCGGTTTCCCGGGAACCCACGTCGGTCCGGGCGGTGAGAACCTGATGCCGTGGGCCGGGGATACCTTCAAGTTCGACCCGCTGGAGCCGGTCGCGCAGTGGCTGCAGAGCCTGGAAGACCCGGTGTCCTCGACCACCGTCAGCGACACCCTCAACGCCCTCAACCCGATCACGCTCTTCGGCGACCTCTTCCAGGCGGTGAAGGCCGACGTCGCCGGATACATCATCGACTTCAACCCGTTCGTCGAGGGCGGGCCGTTCTGCCCCGGCACGTGCGACGTCGCGTCCGGCGATCACGGCAACGTGGCGATGGTGCAGGCGATCCAGGACATCGGGCCGAAGAACCCGCTGATCGCCGAGTGGCTGAGGCTGGCCCAGCAGCCCCCGGACAACACGAACCCGTACGACGCCGGCACCGTCGGCAACACCAACGCCGCGACGGTGGACCAGGCCTACGCCACCATCGCGGGGCTGCGGGACGGCCTGTTCACCTTCGGCCCGCACACCGAGGATGGGATCACCCACGCCCTGGGGCCGCAGTGGAGCGCGCTGCTGGTCAACAGCGGGATCCTGACCGACCCGTCTTATCTGTCGGACAACTGGGGGGGTGTCCCGGGCCCCGACGCCGGCGTCACACCCCCGGTTGTGCCGGGCGAGTACGGCGGGTTCAACCCGGATCTGGTGATGGGCGATCTGGCGGAGATCCTCGGCGTGAAGGACCTGGTTCCGGCGGCCACGAGCAACGCCGTCGACCCCGACGTGCTCTTCTCGCCGTATTCTCTGCTCTACGGCCTGCTGGACATCGGGACGTTCGGCGCCCTCTGACCCGGGGCGCACAGCCGGCCGGCCGTGGCGGGTGGCTGTTCAGCCGCGCAGGCTGCGCATCGTCGCCCGGTCCCACATCCGGTCGGTGAGCAGCAGCCGGGCCAGCACCGAGGCCCGGCCGGACGCCCCGACGACGTAGCGGGCCCGCGGATTTTTCGCCCGCGCCGCCCGGACCACCGCGCGGGCGACGACGTCGGCGTCGATCATCAACCCGGGGGTTTCGGTCAGCTTCTTCGAGGTCTGGAAGTAGCGGCGCTTGAATCCCGCGTACGGGTCGTCGTCGGCGTAGGCCGGCTCCACCGCCAGCTGGGCCGAGACGAACCGGGTGCGCACCCCGGTCGGGTCCAGCAGCACCACCCGCACCCCGAACTGCGCCGCCTCCGGCCGCAGCACCAGCGAGAGCGCCTCCACGGCGTACTTGCTGATGTGGTACGGGCCGGCGCCGGGGCTGGTGAACCGCCCGGCGGTGCTGCCGATGTTGACGATGGTGCCGGCTCGGCGGGCGCGCATCCCGGGCAGCACGGCCTGGCACAGGTGCAGCATCGCGACCACGTTGGTCTCCAGCAGCGCCCGCAGGTCGGCTCGCCGCACCTGCTCCAGCGGCACCGACAGCGGCAGCCCGGCGCTGTTCACCAGCACGTCCACCCCGCCGTTCTCGGATTCGATCTCGGTGACCAGCGTCTCGACGGCGGCCTCGTCGGTGATGTCGACGGCGCGGGCCGCCACCCCGCGCCCGGCCCGCACGCCCAGGGCATCCGGGTTGCGGCCGACCGCGAACACCCGGTAGCCGCGATCGTGCAGCCGGTGGGCGGTGGCCTCGCCGATACCGCTGGTCGCACCGGTGACCAGCGCGACCGGGGTGGCTCTCATCTACTCAACACTCCAGTGGGTCGGGCGGCGCGGCGATCGGGCGGCAGACGGAAGGCAAGTCTACGGGCACCGGGGTGCACCGGCGCGCCGCTGGTCGCCCGGGGGGACGATAAGGTGAGCCGGTGGCGCTTCCCGCATTCGGCGACGACACCGTCGGCCGGCTCGAGGTGATCGACCGGGGCAGTGCCGGTCACGCCCACCCGGTGCCGTTGCTGTTCGTGCACGGCGCCTGGCACGCCGCCTGGTGCTGGGACGAACACTTCCTCGGCTTCTTCGCCGACCGGGGTTACCGCGCGGTGGCGGTGAGCTTCCGCGGCCACGGCGCCAGCGGAACCGACAAGCCGTTGCGCCGCTGCTCGGTCGCCGACTACCTCGCCGACGTCACCGCGGTGGCCGACGCCCTGCCGGTCGGCCCGGTGGTGATCGGGCACTCGATGGGCGGCTTCATCGTGCAGAAATACCTGGAGACCCACGCTGCGCCGGCCGGTGTGCTGATGACGTCCATGCCGCCGCACGGCTCCCTCGGCGCCGCGGCGCGCTGGGTCCGGCACCGGCCCTGGCATTTCGCCAAGCTGAGCATCACCGGCAAGACCCTGCCCTACGTCGGCACCCCGGAGCTGGCCCGGGAGCGGTTCTTCTCCCGGCACACCCCGGAATCCACCGTGCGGGCCTACGCGGCCCGGCTGCAGGAGGAGAGCTCCCGGATCGGTGTGGACTGCGCGCTGCTGCGGCTGCCGAAGCCGAAACGGATCGGCACCCCGCTGCTGGTGCTCGGCGCCGACGACGACGGCGCACACACCCGCGACGAGGTGCTGGCCACCGCGCGTGCCTACCACACCGAGGCGGAGTTCTTCCCGGCCATGGGGCACAACATGATGCTGGAGGCCGGCTGGGCGGCGGTCGCCGAACGCATCCACAGCTGGCTGGGTGAGCGCGGGCTGTAGCCGCCGGTTCAGTCCTTGGCCAGACAATACAGCCGGTAGACGAATTCGCCGCTGCGCAGCGCGCCGTTGAACGCCCAGTCGGTCGCCTCGCTGGCGAACCGGGCCAGGGCGCCGTGGTGGCCGATCATCGCCTGTTTACGCGGCAGGTTGCGCTCGTTGCCGCGCAGCACCTCCGCGCCGACGTCGATGCTGGAGACCAGCCGCAGCGGGGTGTCGGCCAGCTGCGCGTCCCACGCGGCGCAGTCGCGCCGGCGGCGGAAGTCGGTGTAGAGGAAGTGCCCGCCCGGGGCCAGCACCCGGGCCGCCTCGGCGAGAAAACCGGGCACGTTCGGGTAGAGGTGGGAGGCTTCCACGTTGAGCACCACGTCGAACGATCCGTCGGCGAACGGCAGGTCGGCCGCGTCGCCCTCGACGAAATCCAAGCCTGGCAGGTCGTGGCGTTGTCTGCAGAACCGGATCGCCGCCGGGTTCAGGTCCAGACCGGTGTAGCCGGCCGGCCGGCTCGTGCGCATCAGGTAGGAGGCGCCGCCGCCGTGACCGCAGCTGACCTCCAGCACCTTCCGTCCGGCCTGGTCGACCGGGCCGGCGGTGCGGTGGTACTGCTGGATGAAGAACCGGTTGGGCTCGTCGGAGTCGGCCAGCGGCACCGCCATCGGCGGGTCCTGCTCGTAGCCGTAGTTCAGGAACAGCCAGTCGTCGCCGCTGAGCAGGTGCGTCTGGGTGGCGAACCGCCTGGTGACGAACGAGGTGAACAGCAGGTGGTAGACGTGCGGGCTGACCACCAATCGGTGGGTGAGCGGGTTGAGCACCAGGCGGTTCATCGTGGGCATCGGGTGAGTATGTCACGACCGCCGGCGGCGGCTGCCCGCGCTACCCCGGGCCTCCCGGGGCGTCGGCGGTGTCGGCCGTTCCCGCGGCGCCGGCCGCCGCCCCGGGCCGCACCGGAACCAGCTCCAGCGGCAGGTGCTCCAGCCCGCGCATCGTCGCGTTGACCAGGTAACGGTGCTCGCCGGCCAGCCGGACCGCTTCGACCCGGGGCAGCATCCGGGTCAGCACCCGGCTGACCTCCATCCGGGTCAGGTGGGTGCCCATGCAGTAGTGGGCGCCGCCGCCGAACGCCAGGTGGTCGGTCGGGTTGCGGTCCAGGTCGAAGACGTCCGGGTTGGGGTAGTGCCGCGGGTCGCGGTTGGCGGCGGCGAACAGCAGCAGCACCCGCGCCCCGGCCGGGATGGTGTCCTCGCCGACCGGGTAGTCGCGGGTAGCGGTGCGGTAGAACCCCTGCACCGGTGAGACGAGCCGCAGCTGTTCCTCGATCGCGGCCGGGATCAGCGCCGGGTTCTCCCGCAGCCGGGTGTAGACCTCCGGGTGCTGGGCGAAGGTCAGGAACAGCCCGGACAGCAGGTTCGTCGTCGTCTCGCTGCCGGCGCCGACCAGCATCGACGCGCTCCAGAACACCTCGTCGTCGGAGAGCGTGTCGTCGTCGTTCGCGGCGGCCAGCATGGAGATCAAGTCGTCGCCGCCGTGCCGGCGGCGCTGCTCGATCATCGGCGCGAGGCTGCGGTGCATCGCCACGATCGACCGGCTGGAACGCATGTTGAGCACCATCCCGTGCGGGCTCAACGGGGCGAACGCCGCCTCGTTGATCGCGTCGGCCCAGGCCAAAAACCGCGCGTGATCCCGTTCCGGGATGCCCAGCCGGGTCGCGATCAGCCGGTTCGGCAGCGGCTTGGCCAGGTCTTCCACCAGCTCGGTTCGTCCCCGGGCGATCATCGCCTCGACGAGTTCGTCGGCGACCTGGTTGATCGCGGCCTCCCACGACTTCATCGCCCGCGGGGTGAAAGCCCGGGACACCGACCGGCGCAGCCGGGTGTGGTCGGGCGGATCGGTGGCGTTCATCGTCTTCAGGTGCACCCGGAACCGGGCCTGGCTCTCCGCCGATGACAACGCGTCGTCGTCACGCAGCGCCTGCCGCACCTCGTCGTAGCCGGCCAGAACCCAGATTCCGCGCTTGCGGCTGTACCAGACCTTCGGGCCGGTGTGCAGCGTGCGGTACCCGGGGTAGGGGTCGCGCATCGTCTTCGCGGCGAACGGGTCGAAGTCGGTGATCGGCGCGGTTCGACGGCCGGTCAGCGTGTAGCCGTACGCGGCGGCCTTGTCCCGCGCCACCCCGACCATGCCGTCCGCGGCGATCTTCAGCAGGCCGGCGCGGAATCGGAGCCGACGGGCAACGGTCATGCGGGTGAACTCCTCGGTGAAGATCCTCGGTCGCCGACGATGGCAGGAACCCTAGCAGCATCGTCCGCCGGTTGACCGGGCTTCGTTCGCCCCGCAGCCGTGCGCAGAACGCAGCCCGAGCAGGTCACCCGGTGCGGTCAGTCCTTGACGAGATGGAAGATCCGGTAGGTGATCTCACCGCGCTCCAGGTCGCGGTAGAACAACGATCCCTCCACCACGGCGAACTCCCGGCCGAACCGGCGCAGCAGCAGCGGCAGCCGCTCGTTGATCAGCTCGTTGGAGCGCGGCGAGTTCGCCTGCAGGCCGCGGACCACCTCCTCGCTGATGACCCGCTCGTTGACCACCCGCAGCGGCGGGGTGTCCAGCGCCGCCTGCCACGCCGGGACGTCCTCCTTGGCCCGGAAGTCGGTGTGCAGAAAGTGACCGCCGGGCCGCAGCACCCGGCCCACCTCGGCGACGAACCGCGGGAAGTCCGGGTAGATGTGCGAGGCCTCGACGTTGATCACCGCGTCGAACGACGCGTCCGGGAACGGCATGTCCAGGGCGTCGCCCTGCACGAAGTCCAAGCCGGGAACCCGGTGCCGTCTCCGGCAGAACGCCACCCCGTCCGGGTTGAAGTCCAGCCCGGTGTAGCAGGCGGGTTTGAGGGTTCTGGCCAGATAGGAGGCGCCGCCGCCGTGGCCGCTGCTGACCTCCAGCACCGTCTTGCCGGCCAGGTCAGCCTGGGTAGCGGTCTGGTGGTAGAGCTGAATGGAGTACCGGTTCGGCTCGTCGGCCTCGTCCAGCGGCAGCTCCAGCGGCGGGTCCTGCTCGTAGCCCCAGTTCAGGAAGACGACGTCGTCGCCGCCCATCCGCCGGGTCATGAACGGGTACCAGTACTTGAAGACCTTTTTGTAGACCGGCATCGCCGAGATGCGATAGACCAGGCTGGCGCCGACTTTGTCCAGGGTCTGCGAGGGGGAGCGAACCATCGTGGCAGTATGGCATGGTCGCCGGCCGGCCGTGATCGGGGTGGACCGCCCGGAGCCGCCAACGGGTCATCGGGCTCCGCGGCAGCGCCCGGGTGGGGTAGCGTTTATAGCTCATGGGGACCCAGCAGCACGACGCGATCATCGTGGGGGCGGGCTTCGGCGGGATCGGCGCGGCCATCCAGCTCAACCGATTGGGCTACCAGGACATCGTGATCGTCGACCGCGAAGACGACCTGGGCGGAACGTGGCACGTCAACCACTACCCGGGCCTGTGTGTCGACCAGCCGTCGACGACGTACTCCTACTGGTTCGAGCCGAACCCGTACTGGTCGCGGCTGTTCGCGCCGGGTACCGAGGTGAAGCGCTACGCCGAACACGTCGCCGACAAGTACGACGTGCGCCGCTTCATGCGGTTCAACACCGAGGTCGACGGCGCGCAGTGGGACGAGGACGCCAAGCTCTGGCGGGTGGCGGTTTCCGGCGGGGAGACGCTGCGCGCCCGGTTCCTGATCGCCGCGACCGGGTTTTTGTGCCAGCCGAAAATCCCGGATATCCCCGGCATCGACACGTTCGGCGGCCGCATCCTGCACACCGCCGCCTGGGACGACGACTACTGCCTGGCCGGACGCCGGGCGGCGATCATCGGCACCGGGTCCACCGGCATCCAGGTCGTTCCCGAACTGGCCAAGCAGGCCGCGGAGCTCACCGTCTATCAGCGCACGCCGATCCTGGTGACGCCGAAGTCCGACGTCGTCTTCCCGCCGGTGGTGCAGCGGCTCTTCGCCCGGGTGCCGTTCACCCAGCGGGCGGTGCGCTGGGTCACCGACAGTTTCACCGACTTCATGATGGTCATCACGATGTGGCGGTATCGGCGGTTCAAGCTGGTCAACAAGGCGATGGCCGGCCTGGCCGGGTGGCACCGGCTGATGTCGGTGCGCGACCGGGAACTCGCCCGCAAACTGAGCCCGGACTTCGACTTCGGCTGCAAGCGGCCGACGATCTCCAACGACTACTACCCGACGTTCACCAAGCCGCATGTGCACCTGGAGACCAGCGGTATCGAGCGGATCGAACCGGACGGAGTCGTCGCCTGCGACGGCAGCAGACGTCGGATCGACACCCTGGTGCTGGCCACCGGGTTCGACGTGTGGGACGCAAACTTGCCGGCGATCGAGGTGGTCGGCCGGGGCGGCCGCAACCTGGGCAAGTGGTGGCGCGAGAGCGGATTCCAGGCCTACCAGGGTGTCTCGGTGCCGCATTTCCCGAACTTCCTGACCATGGCCAGCCCGTTCGCCTGGGTGGGGTTGTCCTGGTTCAACACCGTCGAATATCAGATGCGGCACATGAACCGCCTCTTCGGCGAGCTGCAGCGGCGCGGCGCGCAAACCTTCGAGGTCACCGAGCGCGCCAACGCCGCCTTCCTGGGCCGGATGAACGGCCTGCTCGAAGATTCGGTGTTTCGGCTCGGAAACTGCGCGAATTCGCGATCGTATTGGTTCAACCACCACACCGGGGAGGCGCCGTTATTCCGCCCGACATCGGTGCGCAGCGCCGTGCAGGAACAGGACACGTTTCCGCTGTCGGATTACCTGATCTCATGACTTCGGCGTCGCGATCGGGGATTCTGGATCGAACCACCGCCCGCCGTATCTACCTGGGCCGATGACCACCCAGCGCCGGCGCCGAAGCGGGCAGTCCCCGGCGGCGATGGCCCGCAGGTTTGCGATCCCGATCATCCTGGGATGGCTGGGCATCACCCTGGTGCTGAGTCTGGCCGTCCCGCCGCTGGAGCAGGTCGCCAAGGAGCACACCGTCTCGCTGAGCGCCAAAGACGCACCATCGGTGAAGGCGATGGCCAGGTTGGGCGAGCTTTTCGGCGAATCAGACACCGACAGTTCGGCGATGATCGTTCTGGAGGGCGAGGAGCGGCTCGGCGAGGACGCCCACCGCTACTACGACGAGCTGATCCGCCGGCTGGGCGACGACACCACGCACGTGCAGCACATCCAGGACTTCTGGGGTGACCCGCTCACCGCCGGCGGCGCGCAGAGCGGTGACGGCAAAGCGGTGCTGGTGCAGCTGAACCTGGCGGGCAACCAGGGCGAGGCGCTGGCCAACGACTCCGTGGCGGCGGTCCGCGACATCGTGGCACGCATCCCGGTTCCGCCCGGAGTCCGGGCGTACGTCACCGGAGCGTCGCCGATGGTGGCCGACATGAATCACAGCGGCGACCACGACGTGCTGAAGATATTGGCGGTCACCGTCACCGTCATCTCCGTCATGTTGATGCTGCTCTACCGGTCGGTGACCACCGTCGCGCTGCTGTTGGCCATGGTCGGTGTGGAGTTGGCCGCGGCCCGCGGGATCGTGGCCCTGCTCGGCGATCTGGGCTGGATCGGCCTGTCCACGTTCGCGATCAACATCCTGGTCACCTTGGCGATCGCGGCCGGAACCGACTACGGAATCTTCTTCATCGGCCGCTACCACGAGGCGCGCCACGACGGCGAGGACCCGGATACCGCCTACCGCACCGCGTACCGCGGGGTGGCCCACGTGGTCCTCGGGTCGGGCCTGACCATCGCCGGGGCGACGTTCTGCCTGAGCTTCACCCGGTTGCCGGTGTTCCAGACCATGGGTATTCCGTGCGCGGTCGGCATGGTGGTCGCGGTCGCGATCGCGCTGACTTTGGTGCCGGCGGTGATCACCGTCGCCAGCCGGTTCGGCCTGCTCGAGCCGCGGCGCACGATGTCGGTGCGCGGCTGGCGGCGGGTGGGCACCGCGGTGGTGCGCTGGCCGGTGCCGATCCTCGTGGCGAGCTGCGCGGCCGCGCTGGTCGGCCTGCTGGCGCTCCCCGGTTACCAGGTGAGTTACAAGGACCCGTCGTTCATCCCGCAGGACACCCCGGCCAACGTCGGCTGGGCGGCCGCGTCGCGGCATTTCTCCGAATCCCGGCTGCTGCCCGAGGTGCTGCTGATCGAGTCCGATCACGACATGCGCAATTCGGCCGATTTTCTGGTGCTGAACAAGGTTGCCAAAGCCGTCTTCAGCGTCGACGGTGTCGCCCTGGTGCAGGGCGTGACCCGCCCCGAGGGAACTCCGCTGGAGCACACGTCGATCCCGTTCCTGCTGAGCATGCAGAACGTCGGTCAGCTGCAGAACCTGGACTTGATCAAGAGCCGGGTCCGTGACATGCGCCAGCAAGCCGACGCCCTCGGCGAAACCGTCGACACGATGCAGCGGATGTATGCGCTCATGCAGCAGATGAACGGCGAGACCCACCATGCCGTGGGCGTCAGCAAGGAGGCCATGGACATCGCCAGGGAGATGCGCGATCACATGGCCGACTTCGACGAGGCGTCCCAGCCGCTGCGCCAGTCGGTGTACCAGCAGCCGGACTGCGTGAGCAACCCCAACTGCTGGGCGCTGCGGTCCGGCTACGACGCGCTGGACGGCGTGGACAAGCTCACCGAGAAGTTGGACCAGATCGCTCCCGACCTGAGCAACATCGACACCGTGATGCCGCAGCTGCTCGGCCTGCTGCCGACGCAGATCTCGGCGGTGAAGAGCCTGCAGACCATGATGCTGACCCTGCACAGCACCATGTCCGGCATGATCGGCCAGATCGAGGACATGGGCGCAGACGCTGCCGCGATGGGCCAGGACTTCGACGCCGCCAAGAGCGACGAGTCCTTCTACCTGCCCCGGGCCGTGTTCAACAACACCGACTTCCAGCGGGTGATGGCACTGTTCCTGTCGCCGGACGGTAAGGCGGCACGGTTCTTCGTCACCCACCAGGGGTATCCGGCCACCCCGGACGGCATGGCGCGGGTCGACGCGATGAAGAAGGCCGCGGCGGAGTCGCTGAAAGGGACCCCGCTGGCTGGTGCCAAGGTCTACGTCGCCGGCACGGCGGCGCTCTTCAAGGATCTGCAGCAGGGCGCCGACTACGACCTGTACATCGCCGGGATCACCGCGCTGTGCCTGATCTTCGTCATCATGCTGATCATCACCCAGAGCCTGATCGCCTCGGTGGTGATCGTGGGGACGGTAGCGGCATCGCTGGGAGCCTCGGTCGGGCTGTCGGTGCTGTTGTGGCAGTACGTCCTCGGAATCAACCTGCACTGGCTGGTGCTGGTGATGTCGGTGATCATCCTGCTGGCGGTCGGCTCCGACTACAACCTGCTGTTGGTCGCCCGGTTCAAGGACGAACGGGCGGCCGGGCTGAAAACCGGGATCATCCGCGCGATGGGCGGCACCGGAAAGGTGGTCACCGCGGCCGGGCTCGTGTTCGCGTTCACGATGGCGTCGATGGTGGTCAGCGATCTGAGGGTGGTCGGGCAGGTGGGCACGACGATCGGTCTCGGGCTGCTATTCGACACGCTGGTGGTGCGCTCGTTCATGATGCCGTCGATCGCCGCGCTGCTCGGCCGCTGGTTCTGGTGGCCGATCAACGTCCGGTCGCATCCGGTCCGCGCCGTGCCCGCAGCGGCACCGCCCGAGCCGGCCGCTGCGACCGTCTCGGCCGAACCGGAATTCCCGGCGGTCACCCCGGCCGACGACACCGAACCGGACCATGAGTCTGCCCGCGGCGACCGGACCGTGCCGGACGACCTCGCGTTCGAGCACGCGCTGGCCAGCGTGTTCCCGGAGTTCTCCCGCAACGGGTCCGGCGCGGAGACCGAGGCGGAGACGACGGCGGCCGAGGACCAGCCGACCGAGGCGCCGATCGGCGAGGATTCCGTCGCGGACGACGCCTACGAGTTGGCTGCCGAGGCCGACGCGGCCGGCGGCGAGCAGCAGCAGACCAGCGCCGGACACCTGGGCCGCTGGCACACCTGACCGGTTCCCGGGTGGACTCTCCGTGCGTGTGCGGCACCGTTGCGCGGTGGCCTCCTCGGGATCGGTGGACTTGTTGGTCCCGAGCCGAGCCTCCCGCACCTGCCCGGTTTTGCCGAGCCGCTGGCCAGTCCCGCCGACCATGTACTAGGGTTTAAAGCAGTTTGCTTGTGAAAATAGCCCGCCGGTCCGGTGCACATCCCCGCCGGTGCCGGGCGGCCGAGACGGAGGAGTCGGCACGATGGCAATCGCGGTGCGCAGCACACAGACCATCTGGAATGGGGCGCTGGCGACCGGCGCGGGCACCTTGGGCAGTGGCAGCAGTGGCGCCCTCGACGGTCAAGGCGGTCACCTCGATGGCTGAGCGGGCCCTGTCGGCGGCGCTGGAGCATGAACACCAGGAAGTGGATGCCGGGATCGATGCGTTCGTGGAGAAGCTGGCCGGCGGCACTGTCGACGGGGATGCCCTGGACGCGACGCTGAAAGCTCTGCGCCGGCACATCTACCTGGAGGAGCAGATCCTGTTCCCGTCGATCCGCCAAGGCTCGCTGATGCTGTCGATCCTCGGGATGATCCGTGGGCACGGCGAGATCTGGCGGACCATGGACACGCTAGCCGACCTGGTCGTCGACGGCACCGACCACGACAAGATCCGCGACACCGGCCGGCAGCTGACGAACCTTCTTGCGGCGCACAACAAAGTGGAGGAGCCGGTCATCTACCCCGCCGCGGACAACAACCTGCAGCCGGAGAAAGCCGCGGAGCTTGCCGAATGTGGTCGCAGCCGGCCGTCGCCGCCGGCAGGTTGGCGACGATGTCGTCCCGGACGCATTCGTAGACGTCCTGGAACCCGGCATGCACCTGACCGAACCCGGGCACCGGCCGGTAGGCGGCCGGGAGGACGTCGAAGTCGGCCAGCCAGTCCGAGACGTCGGCGCTGCCGCGAAACGACAGGAACGCGGTCCGGCTGCCGGCGTCGCGTCCGATCAGCCCGAAGACGTTGGTGTCCTTGGCCATCGCCTTCGCCGGGTGCGGGTCGGGCAGTGCGGCAAGATGCGCCGGATCGGCCTCGATCAGCGCGGTCCGGGCGAACCCGGCCGGCAGCGCCGGCGGGCCGCCGGTCATCACCGTGTACGCCGCCTCGGCCAGCGGCAGCACCGTGTCCAGGGCGGCCGATGCGTCGAATGCCACGGGTCGAGTCTAGAATCGCGGCAGCGACGATGATCCGGCAATCACCGGGGAGTCTTCGGAAGAACGGCCTCTGGCCCAGTAGAACCGAACGGGTCGGCCCGTCATCGCCGGCAGTCGAGCGGTCGCGCGGCGCGCGGCAAGCGGGGTGGTACCGCGGCGCTCACGCAGCAGCGTGGTCGTCGTCCCCGGCCGGAAGAGCCGCACAGGAGACCCCGCAGGTGAGCAAGCACCACCCGACCGAGCGCAGCTATCCGAAACCGACCGGCGCCCCGGATTTCCCGGCGCTGGAAGCGCAGGTGCTCGAGTACTGGGCGGCCGACGACACCTTCGCGGCCAGCATCGCCCGCCGCGCCGACGCCGACGAGTACGTGTTCTACGACGGGCCGCCATTCGCCAACGGCCTGCCGCACTACGGGCATCTGCTCACCGGATACGTCAAGGACATCGTGCCGCGCTACCGGACCATGCGCGGCTACAAGGTGGAGCGCCGGTTCGGCTGGGACACCCACGGACTCCCCGCCGAGCTGGAGGTCGAGCGCCAGCTCGGCATCACCGACAAGTCGCAGATCGACTCGATGGGCATCGCCGCGTTCAACCAGGCCTGCCGGGACTCGGTGCTGCGCTACACCGACGAGTGGCGGGCCTACGTGGCCCGGCAGGCTCGCTGGGTCGACTTCGACGACGACTACAAGACCCTAGACCCGACCTTCATGGAGTCGGTGATCTGGGCGTTCAAGCGGCTGTGGGAGAAGGGGCTGGCCTACCAGGGCTACCGGGTGCTGCCGTACTGCTGGCGCGACCAGACGCCGCTGTCCAACCACGAGCTGCGGATGGACGACGACGTCTACGTCAGCCGCCAGGACCCGGCGCTGACGGTCGGCTTCCGGATCACCGAGGGGGACTTGGCCGGGACGCACCTGCTGATCTGGACCACCACGCCCTGGACGCTGCCGGCCAACCTGGCCGTGGCCGTCAACCCCGAGGTGGCCTACGTCCAGGTCGCCGTCGGGGAGCGACGCTACCTGCTGGCCGAAGCCCGGTTGGGTGGCTACGCCCGGGAACTCGGTGAAGACCCCGAGGTGCTGGGCCGTTACGTCGGCGCCGACCTGGTCGGCCTGCGGTACACCCCGCCGTTCGGGTATTTCGACGACTCACCCAACGCCTTTCGGGTGCTGGCCGCCGACTTCGTCTCCACCGAGGACGGCACCGGCATCGTGCACCTGGCCCCGGCCTACGGCGAGGACGACAAGAACACCACCGACCCGGCCGGTATCGAACCGGTCACCCCGGTGGACGAAGGCGGCCGCTTCGACGCCACCGTGCCCGACTACGCCGGCCGGCTGGTCTTCGACGCCAACCCGGAGATCATCGGCGACCTGAAGAACGGCACCGGCCCGGCCGCGGCGAACGGGGCGGTGCTGCTGCGCCACGAGACCTACGAGCACCCGTACCCGCACTGCTGGCGGTGCCGCAACCCGCTGATCTACAAGGCGGTCTCGTCCTGGTTCATCAAGGTCACCGAGTTCCGGGACCGGATGGTCGACCTCAACCAGCAGATTACCTGGCATCCCGAGCACGTCAAGGACGGCCAGTTCGGCAAATGGCTGGCCGGTGCCCGGGACTGGTCGATCTCCCGGAACCGGTACTGGGGCACCCCGATTCCGGTGTGGACGTCCGACGATCCGGCCTACCCGCGGATCGACGTCTACGGCAGCCTGGACGAGCTGCAACGCGACTTCGGGGTGCGACCGCACGACCTGCACCGCCCCTACATCGACGAGCTGACCCGGCCCAACCCGGACGACCCGACCGGCCGCTCCACCATGCGCCGCATCCCCGATGTGCTCGACGTCTGGTTCGACTCCGGGTCGATGCCGTATGCCCAGGTGCACTATCCGTTCGAGAACGCGGACTGGTTCCAGACGCATTACCCGGGTGATTTCATCGTCGAGTACATCGGCCAGACCCGCGGCTGGTTCTACACCCTGCACGTGCTGGCCACCGCGCTGTTCGACCGCCCGGCCTTCAAAACCTGTCTGTCGCATGGGATCGTGCTGGGCAGCGACGGGCAGAAGATGAGCAAGTCGCTGCGCAACTACCCGGATGTCTCCGAGGTGTTCGACCGGGACGGCTCCGACGCGATGCGCTGGTTTCTGATGGCGTCGCCGATCCTGCGCGGCGGCAACCTGATCGTCACCGAACCGGGCATCCGCGAGGGCGTCCGCCAGGTGATGCTGCCGCTGTGGAACGCCTACAGCTTCCTGGCGCTGTACGCGCCCAAAATCGGTGTCTGGCGCACCGACTCGACACACACGCTGGACCGCTACATCCTGGCCAAGCTGGCCGCGCTGCGTGACGGGCTGACCGCCGCGCTGGACGGCTGCGACATCTGCGGGGCCTGCGAGCGGCTGCGGCAGTTCACCGAGGCGCTGACCAACTGGTACGTGCGCCGGTCGCGGCAGCGGTTCTGGGACGAGGACGCCGACGCGATCGACACCCTGCACACCGTGCTGGAGGTCACCGGCCGGCTGGCCGCGCCGCTGCTGCCGCTGACCGCCGAGGCGATCTGGCGCGGGGTGACCGGGGAACGCTCGGTGCACCTGACCGATTGGCCGGATTCCGCGACCCTGCCTGCCGACCCGGGCCTGGCGGCCGCGATGGACCAGGTCCGCGAAGTCTGCTCGGCGGCGTCGTCGCTGCGCAAGGCGCACCGGCTGCGGGTCCGGCTGCCGCTGCCGAAACTGACGGTGGCGGTGGAGGATCCGGGCCGGTTGGCGCCGTTCACCGACCTGATCGCCGACGAACTCAACGTCAAGGCGGTCGAGCTCACCGACGACATCGACCGCTACGGCCGCTTCGAGCTGGCCGTCAACGCCCGGGTCGCTGGCCCGCGGCTGGGCAAGGACGTGCAGGCGGCGATCAAGGCGGTCAAGGCGGGGGAGGGTGTGGTGAACGCCGACGGCACCC
>NZ_JBYCLB010000374.1:0-3423 GCF_057473705.1 Mycobacterium sp. TH-M15
CACCGGCGGACAGCGCCAGCGCCAGCGGGCGGTAGTTGGCCACCGCTCCCCCGGCGTGCGGGAACACCAGCGTGGTCACGCCGGTGGGGGTTGAGGCCGGGAAGCGGCCGATCCAGCGCGGGACCTGCGCGGTCGCGGCGTCGTCGACGGTCATCCGACCCCCTCCCCTTGTTAGTAAAGGCTGCCCTAATTTCGTGGGCTAGGTTACCGCATCTTCCGAGCCGGGGAAATCTGGGCGAACCCGCCGGGCACGCCACGGTGCACCACCACGAAGTCCCAGTCCAACCGGCGCGGACACCCGGGTGCAGCCCGGGCGCGATTCCGGCGGCGAGGGCCGGTCCCCAGCGTCGCGGTGCGCCCGTGCGGCGACGTTTGCAGTCGGCGTCCCGGGTCTGACCGGCGGCTATAACCCCAGCATCGCGCGGAGCCGGTCAACGCTCATGGTGCCGGGCCGATCGTTGTCCGGGGGAAACGAGTTCAACAGCCGGATCAGGTCTTGGCGCCGGGTCGGGTCGTTGGCGCATTCCCTGGGGGTGTGGCCGGCCAGCGCTGGGATCTGCTCATCCAGCCAGGCTTTCTCATACGTGCGTGCCATGTCATCGAGTGCGGCGGCCAGCTCCGGATGTTGAGCCGGGTCCAGTTCGGCCACTGGCACCACCGACGGTGCCGGTTCGCCGCGTCTGCCGGCCAACGCGGCCATATCGATTGGTTCGCGGTTTTCGGTAAGCACCACCGCTGACGGGTCCAGTTCACCGACGGCCGCCAGCACCCGCTCGAAACGTGTCTCACTATTGGCACTGACCTGCAGCTGGTCGCCTCGAAGCCGCAGCTCGGCGCGGATTCGCTCGATCCCGTGGGTGACCACCTGTTCGAGCCAGTGCAAGCCGTCATCGTCTGGGTCGTCGATCCGGTCGTAGCGCGCGTCGAGTTTGTCGGTGAGCGCGGCCGGGTCATCGACGCGCAGGGTGGCCTCGCAGAACACCAGGGATTCGCCCTCGGTGTTGCGCAGGATCGGCGGTGCGAACCGGCGAGACAAGAACTCCACCAACTCCACCGGCCCGGGATCGTCGTCGAGCAGCGCGATCAGCTGATCACGCTCGCCTAGCGATACCGGCTCCATGCCACCGAAGATCTGCATTGACTCCCCGGCCGGCACCACCCGAGCGCAGTAGAACGCCCCGACCGTCACCTGGGTGCTGGCGGCCCGCTCTCTCACCTGGTGAACATCGCCGGTGCGCACATCGCGCACCGTGAAACCCTGCCCGCGGACAACGTCGAGCACCTCATAGACCGAGCGCTGCACCAGCAGCCACTGCTGCGCCAACAACCGCTCGTCATCGGGCAGAAGACCCCCTCGTTCGGTGAGGAAGTCGGCGAACACCCCGCCTTCGAACAACACCGCGTCACCGACCAGCGGATCGTGCAGCGCGTCGGCCAGCGGGTCAGGCGAGTGCCAGTGGCGCGATCGGGCCTGAGCCGTCGACACCAACAGCGTCACGGCTGGATCTTCGGTGAGTGTTGCTCCGGCTTTTTGATACAGCCACGCGGCGCGTTCTTCCAGCGACAGTTGTTCGTGGTTGAGGTGGCACACCTTGTACTTGCGGCCCGAACCGCACCAGCACCGCTCGTTGCGGCCGATGTCGGAGCGCGGCATCGGCCGGAAATGCTCCAGCATCTGCACCGTCTCGTCGTCCGGGGGCGCTCCTGCGCGGCGCAGCAACGCCAGGGCGCGTTCGGCGTCGCTGCGATCGGCGGCGTAGCGGGCCAGCGAGACCAGGGTCGGCGGCCAGGACGGGTCCAGTGACTCAGCGGCGAGCAGCACCTGCTCGGCTTGCTCGATCTCACCGAGTCGCTCACGGGCGATCGCACGCAGCCACCGCAGCGCCGGGCGGGCCGCCCGCGGGGCCAGCGGTTCTGCGGTCTCGGCGAACACCCCCAGCGCCGCGGCCGCTTCGTGGTCTGTGGCCTCCATTTCGGCCAGCGCGGCTTCGGCCACCGCCGGATCTGCCAGCAACCGCAGCGCGGCCCGCACCGTGGCGGGCTCGGCGCCGACCGGCTCACCGGGCAGCATGTGGCTCACCGCGGCCGCAGCGACCGGCCGGGAGACGATCTCGGCCAGGTCAGCCGCGGCGTCGTCGTCGGCTGCTGCGGTGATGGTTTCCACCAGATCGACAACACGCTGGTAGAGAAACACCGTCGCCAGCACCGCCAGCGCCCCATCGCTGGTGAGGGCGTAATTGTGGCGGATCGACTCGATGCGCTGTGCCAGCCGCCAGCCGACGAAATCGAACCCCGGCGAGGCGATCCACTGCGCCTGTTGGGCCAGCCCGGCATCGGCGATCAGCTCGCTTAGCGGCAGTGTCGGCTCGGTGAACAGACCGCTGTCGGCACAGACCGTCCACACCGCGCGATCGAGCGTCATCGGCGTCTCCGGATACGTGGCTACCAACCGCGACACCGCCGCCCCGGCCTCGCTGGGCTGCGGCGCGGTGACTTTGCACAGCTCCAGGCCGTCACCGCGCACCCGCAAAGCGATCAGATCACCGGCCACCACCTGCAATGCGGCCAGACGCCCAGCGGGGAGCAGCAATACCGAATCGCCATCGACGTCTTCGGCCGGCACCCCGCGCTCGGCGAGCAGCTCATCATCGAAACCGACGATCGCCTCGGACAGCGGTGCACCGTCGGAGAGTTGCCGGTAGCGTTCGTCATCGGCGAGCACCCACAGCGGGAAAAGATCGTTGACCGAGTAGATCACGTCGTGGGTCGCCTCGACCACGCCGACTCGGTGGGTGAACACCCGCCCGTCCAGCAGCGCCGGCAGCCACGCCCACCTGTCGTCAGCCAGCGCCACGAACAGCTCGTCGCCCCGGTCCAAGACCTCGGCCACAGCGTCATGCCCGCCGGATGCACCGTCGCCGGCCTCTGCCACCGCAGCGGCGAGGTCGTCGTAGCCCAGCGGACCCCGATCGACCAGAACCGCACGCATGCTGCGCACCAGCGAGTCGACGGGCGGCTGGGTCATCGCCGCCACCCTACCGAACCGGCCGCCTGCTCTCGCGGCAGCCACGACCGCGGCCCGCAGCTGGAAATGCAGCCGCTCCTTCGCATCACCGGCGCCGGTGGACGACCCGGCTCACGGGTCGGCCAGCGCCGCCGTCACCGCCGCGGCATCCAGCACCGCCACCCCCAGATACACCTCGGCGACCGCCTCCAACCGTCCCGGGACGGCCTCGCGGACGCTGAGCCGGTCGGCAAGGCCGGAAACCGTTCGGGCGGCGAAGATGTCGGCGACGACTGCGCCGGGTGCGTCCAGCCAGGTGCGGATGCCGGCGACAACCGCGGTGGCCAGCACCGAGTCCCCGCCGAGCGCGAAGAAGTCGTCGTCGGCGCCGACCCGCGCCACACCGAGCACCCCGGCGA
>NZ_JBYCLB010000375.1:0-1792 GCF_057473705.1 Mycobacterium sp. TH-M15
ACCGCATCACGATCGACTGGGTGGTGCAGCCGCCGGGGTAGTAGCGCACCCCGTTGAGCAGGTCGCCGTCGGTCACCCCGGTCGCGCAGAAGAACACGTTCTCGCCGGAGACCAGGTGTTCGGTGGTCAGCACCTCGTCCAGGTCGTAGCCGGCGTCCCGCGCCTTGCGCCGCTCGGCGTCATCCGTCGGCGCGAGCTGGGCTTGGATCTCGCCGCCCATGCAGCGGATCGCCGCCGCGGCGATGATCCCCTCCGGCGTCCCGCCGATGCCGGCCAGCATGTCGGTGCCCGAATCCGGTCGGCACGCCGAGATCGCCCCGGCGACGTCCCCGTCGGTGATCAGCCGGATTCGCGCCCCGGTCCCGCGCACGTCGTCGATGAGCTGGGCGTGCCGGGGCCGGTCCAGGATGCAGACCGTCATGTCGCGTGCCGACAGGTTCTTGACCTTGGCGACCGCCCGGATGTTGTCGGCGATCGGCGCGGTGATGTCGATGACGTGGCTCGCGTCCGGCCCGACGGCGATCTTGTTCATGTAGAACACCGCCGACGGGTCGAACATCGCGCCGCGCTCGGCCACCGCCAGCACCGAGATGGCGTTCGGCATGCCCTTGCTCATCAAGGTGGTGCCGTCGATCGGGTCGACGGCGAAGTCGCACTCCGGGCCGTCGCCGTTGCCGACGTGCTCGCCGTTGTAGAGCATCGGTGCATGGTCCTTCTCGCCCTCACCGATCACCACGACGCCGCGCATGGAGACCGAGTTGACCAGTTCGCGCATCGCGTCGACGGCCGCGCCGTCACCGCCCTCCTTGTTGCCGCGGCCCACCCAACGACCGGCCGCCATCGCGCCGGCCTCGGTGACCCGCACCAGCTCCATGGCCAGGTTGCGGTCCGGTGCTTCTCGTCGCGGCGGGCCGGTCTGCGCGCGATCGGTGCGATCCGATTCCGTCATGGCTGTTGATTCTCCCAGAGACGGCTCGGCAGCCGGGACCTGGGATACTGGCGGCGTGACCAGCGAGCCGCAGCCGACTCCGCGACCGGCCAAGCCCCGGCTGCTGCAGGACGGCCGGGACATGTTCTGGTCGATCATGCCGCTGGCGGTGGCCTGCATCCTGCTGGCGGGGCTGGCCGGCACCTGCTCGTTTCGGCCGGGCGGGACGATCAGCGGGCCGGTGCCGTCCTACGACGCCGTCGCCGCCCTGACCGCCGACGCCGAGACACTCGGCTTCCCGGTCCGGGTGCCCCGGCTGCCGGCGGGCTGGCAGCCGAACTCCGGCGGGCGCGGCAGCATCGACGACGGCCGGGTGGACCCGGCGACCGGTCAGCGGCTGCGGGCGATCACCTCCACCGTCGGCTACCTCACGCCGAGCGGCATGTACCTCAGCCTGACCCAGAGCAACGCCGACGAGGAGAAGCTGGTCGCCTCGATCCACCCGGGCCTGCATCCCACCGGCACCGAGCACGTCGACGGCACCGACTGGGTGGTCTACCAAGGGGATTCCGAGCCGGTGTGGACCACCCGGCTGACCGGCAAGACCGGCGCGGCTCAGCTGGCGATCACCGGGGCCGGCACCGTCGAGGAGTTCCGGGTGCTGGCCGCGGCGGTGCAGTCGCGGCCGCCGCTGCCGGCTGGCCGCTAGAGTCGGCCCGGTGAGCGCACCCGAGGTCGACCTGACCGGATGGGGGGTGGCGCCGTTCACCGGCGGCGGATTCACCCACGACGTCTACCGTAAGGGCGGCGGCCCCGGCGTGGTGCTGATCCCGGAGATACCGGGCATCCACCCGGGTGTGCTCG
>NZ_JBYCLB010000376.1:0-10974 GCF_057473705.1 Mycobacterium sp. TH-M15
TGAACTCACCCGGGAGGCTCGACTGGCTGCCTGACCGTTCGCGACTCGAACCACGTACTTGACTCAACATTCACGACGGCGCCGCTTAAGCACACTAGCCGCGTGGGCGGACCACGATCCGGCCGCCGTCCTTGGGGGTGAACGCGACCCCGCGGGCGTGCCACTTTTCGTCCGGCGCGCTGGTGGGCTCGATGGTGAAGTGCCGCAACACCGTCCGCAGAACCACATCCAGCTCCAGGTTTGCGAACGCCGATCCGGGGCAGCGCCGGGTTCCGCCGCCGAACGGAATCCAGGCGAAGGTCGGCGGATTGCCGTCGATGAACCGCCGTGGGTCGAAGCGATCCGGGTCGTCGAAGGCATCCGGGTTGGCGTGGATCTGGGCGATCGACACCATGATCGAGTGGCCGCGGGGAATCACCCATTCGCCGAGTTCGAACGTCGGCGCGCAGACCCGGCGGCCGGCGAAGTCGATGACCGTCCGGATGCGCTGGATCTCCCGAATAGTGGACCGGCGCAACGTGTTCTGGTCGGTGTCGGCCTCGGCGCTCAGCTCGGTGAGCAGGTCCGGGCACCGGCTGATCCGTTCGAAGACCCAGGCCAGCGTGGACGCGGTGGTCTCGTGGCCGGCGGCCAGCAGGGTGACCAGCTCGTCGCCGATCTCCTTGCGGGACATCACGGTGCCGTCCTCGTAGCTAGTGCGCAGCAGAATGCTCAGGATGTCGGTCCGCTGGTCGAGGTTCGGGTCGGCGACCGCCTCGGCGATCAGTTTGTCCAGTACGACCTCGTACTGGCGGCGATACTCGGCCAGCCGCCCCCACGGCGTGAACCGGCCGTAGGTCCGGGACCGGGCCGGCAGCGGCAGCGTCACCAGCTTCGAGCCCAGCGTCACCCACGGCGGGATGCTCCGCCGCAGCTGGTCGAGGTCGGTGCCGCGCGCCCCGAAGACCGCGCGCAGGATGACGTTGAGCGTGATCCGCATCATCGGCCGCAGCGTCTCGAACGCTTCGCCCACCGGCCAGGCGGCGATCTCCCGGCGGGTCTCCTCTTCGACGATCTCTTCGTAGGCGCGCACGCTCTTGCCGTGGAACGGCGGGCTCAGCAGGTTGCGGCGCCGCCGGTGCTCGGCCCCCTCCAGCGCGAACACCGAGCCCGATCCGAGCAGCCGACTCAGGTTGGGCTGGATGTTGCCCAGATCATCCGGGCTGGCCAGGAAGACCTGCTTGGCCAGGTCGGGATGGGTGACCACCACCGAGGGCCCGAAGATCGGCACGGCGACGGTGTAGGCGGGGCCGTAGCGGCCGGTCAGCCACTGCGTCACCCGGCGCCGGGACAGCAGGTACGGCAGGACCAGCAGCGATCTGGGGATCGACGGTCCTGGCGGCAGCCGGACGGCCGACGGCGATTCCCGGTGGGCGTCAACCACCGACCACGTGGTCATCGGGTTGCCCCCTCCACGCAACAGTGGTACTGATCGGTACCAGCAGCCATGCCCGATACGGTACTCTGGCGTACCAACGTCTGGCAAGGGTTCGGCGGGAGGTGCAGCCATGACCGCGATAACAGCGGTCCCCGTCGTCGAGGGATTCCGGCGCCGGCTGCTCGACGGTCTCGCCGACTCGATCGCCGAACGGGGCTACCGGGCCAGCACGGTGGCTGACATCGTCCGCGGAGCGCGCACCTCGAAACGCACCTTCTACGACCAGTTCGCCAGCAAAGAGGAGTGCTTCCTGGAGCTGCTGCGCGCCGACAACGCGCAGCTGGCCGAGGACATCCGGGCCGCGGTCGACCCGCAGGCCGACTGGCAACACCAGATCCGCCAGGCGGTCGACGCCTATGTGGTCAAGATCGAGGCCCGGCCGGCGATCACGTTGAGCTGGATCCGCGAGTTGCCGTCGCTGGGTGCCCTGGCCCGGCCGGTACAGCGCCAGGGGATGGAGCTGATGACCGCGCTGCTGACCGACCTCAGCACAAGCCCGGGATTTCGCCGGGCCGGGCTGCCGCGGCTGACCCCAGAACTGGCGGTGATCCTGCTGGGCGGTCTGCGGGAGCTGACCGCGCTGGCCGTCGAGGACGGCGGCGACATCCGCGGCATCGTGGGGCCCGCGGTGCAGGCGTCGGTCGCGCTGCTGGGAAGCCGGCTCCGAAACGATCAGTGACCACGGAAGGAAGCAGATGCGGCTCAACGTGTACAGCGTCGACCCGACGTCGACCCAGGCGGTGCTGGTGTTGCAGGGCTACGTTCGCGGTAGTGGCCTGGATCACCGGCCCTGGGAGCTGGCGACCCGCCAGCCGTTGCCCGACTGATCGGCACCGTCGCCGTGACCGCATCCGCGACGATGACCGCCGCCTACGTCACCACGCTGGGCAGCGCCGACGGCATCGTCGTCGGGCCGCTGCCGGTGCCGGAGTGCGGACCGGCCGACGTGCTGGTCCGGGTCCAGGTGGCGGCGGTGAACCCGGCCGACGCCTACGTGCGCGCCGGACGATTCCCCACCCCGGTGCCGCTGCCCTACGTCGTCGGCTCCGATCTGGTGGGCACGGTGGTCGACGTCGGTTCGGCGACAACGGGTTCGATCAGGTTCCGGCCCGGCCAGCGGGTCTGGTGCAACAGCATGGGCCGGGACGGCCGGCAGGGGGCGACCGCCGAGTACGCGGCGGTGCCGGCCGGGCGTCTCTATCCGCTGCCCGACGGGGTGGACCCGGAGGTGGCGGTTGCGCTGGCGCAGCCGGCCGGGACCGCCTACCTGGGTTGGTTCGTCCACGCCCGGCTGCGCCCCGGGGAGACGGTGTTCGTCGGCGGCGGCGCCGGCAACGTCGGCGACGCGGCCATCCGGCTGGCGGCACTCTCCGGAGCCCGGGTGATCGCCAGCGCCCGACCCGATGACCACGATCGGTGCCGATCCGCCGGGGCCACAGCGGTTTTCGACTACCGCGATCCCGGGCTTGCCGACCGTATCGCCGAGTGCGCCCCGGACGGCGTCGACGTGCTGTGGGAGACCTCCGGGCGCCACGACTTCGATCTGGTGGCCCGGGTCGCCGGGACCGGCTGCCGGGTGCTGATCACCGCGGCCGCCGGCGCGCCGGCGATCCCACTTTCCCGGTTCTACACCAACGACGTCGCGCTGCTGGGGTTCGTGATCAGCCGCGCCGGCGTCGACGACCTGGCCGCCGCCGCCGGGTTGATCAACCGGCTGCTCGGCACCGGCCGGTTGACCACCCGGATCGCCGAGCGGTTCCCGATCGCCCGGACCGCCGACGCGCACCGGCGCATCGAAACCGGAAGCGCGCACGGCCGATTGATCGTCAGCTGTACCCCGTAACCCGCAGGCTCAGCGCCCCGCCGGGCGGCACGCCGAGACGACCACCGCGCCGCCGCCGACGATGGTGCGCCGCAGGCCGACTTTGGCGCCCTGACGACAACTTCCGGCCGAGCGGCTGGGCCACTGGAGCTATCGAGAAGGCTAACCCGATGACAGCGGCAGTCGCAGCGCACCCGGCGCACCGGCCGGCACCGTCGGGTGGCCGGGTTGCACCGGTGTGATCCGCCGATAGGGCGCGCCGAGCTGCGGGCGCGGGTCCGGGTCACCGTTGTTGGGCCAGAACGCCATCGCGCGCTCGGCCTGGGCGGCGATGGTCAGCGACGGGTTGACGCCCAGATTGGCGGTGATCGCCGAGCCGTCCATCACGTGCAGCCCCGGATACCCGTAGACCCGCTGGTAGGGGTCGATGACACCGGTCTCCGGGGAGTCGCCGATCGGGCAGCCGCCGATGAAGTGCGCGGTCAGCGGGATGTTCAGCGCGTCCAGGTAGGTGCCGCCGGCGTAGCCGTCGACTTTCTCGGCCATCCGCCGCGCGACGTCGTGGGCGGTCGGGATCCAGTCCGGGTTCGGCTCGCCCCGCCCTTGCCTGGTGGTCATCCGGACGCCGAACAGGCCGCGTCTGCGGTAGGTGGTCAGCGAGTTGTCGAGGGATTGCATGACCAGCACGATGATCGAGTGCTCCGACGCGTGCCGCGGGAACATGCTGCGCAGCAGCATCACCGGGTGCCGCACAATGGTCAGCAGCAACCGGGCGAACCGCCACGGCCCGCCGTCGACCAGGTGGGTCCCCATCATCGACAACAGGTTTGAGCCTTTGCCGTAGCGACAGACCTCGACGTGGGTATTGGGTTCGGGGTGGATCGACGAGGTGATCGCGACACCCTGGGCGAAGTCGTCGCGGCCCGGGGCGAACACCACCGGCACCTCTTCGGAGTTGGTGCGGGTCAGCTCGCCCAGCCGCGGAGACAGCTCCGGTAGCGACCCGGTGTCGCGCAGCTTGTGCAGCAACCGCTGGGTGCCCAGCGACGCCGCGGCAAAGACCACCTGCCGGGCGGTGATGTCGCGTTTCTGCTTGCGGAACCACCGGCCGGTGCGGACGGTGCTGACCCGGTAGCCGCCGTCCACCGGCCGTACGTCGGTCACCATGGTCAACGCGAGAATCTGCGCGCCGGCGTGTTCGGCGAGATGCAGGTAGTTGGTCTCGGTGGTGTTCTTGGCGTTGTGCGGGCAGCCGGTGAAGCACTGCGCGCAGCCGATGCAGCCGGCTCGGGCCGGCCCGGCGCCGCCGAAGAACGGGTCGTCGACGGTCTTGCCGGGTTCGTCGCCGAAGAACACCCCGACGTTGGTCGGGTGGTAGGTGTCGTCGACCACCAGGTCGCGGGCGACCGCGCGCAGCACCTCGTCGGCGGGGGTGGACTGCGGGTTCGGCGTCACCCCCAGCATCCGGCTCGCCTGGTCGTAATACGCGGCCAGTTCGGCCTTCCAGTCGGTGATGTGCGCCCACTGCGGGTCGGTGTAGAACCGCTCCAACGGTTGATAGAGGGTGTTGCCGTAGATCAGCGACCCGCCGCCGACGCCGACCGCGCTGGCGATGAACGTCTTGCCCAGCACCGTCAATCGTTGCGGCCCGAAGCAGCCCAGCTTCGGCGCCCACATGGCCTTGCGGACGTCCCAGTTGTTGGCCGGGAAGTCGGACGGCCACCAGCGGCGGCCCATGTCCAGCACCGCGACCCGGTAGCCCTTCTCGGTGAGGCGCAGCGCCGAGACACTGCCGCCGAAGCCGGACCCGATCACCACCACGTCGTAGTCGAATTCCATGTCATCACCTTCGGCGGTTTGGCCCGCCCAGGCAAGGGAGGACGCAATCCATCCCGTTGAAACGCAGCTGCGCATACGATAAGGCAATCCTTCGAGAAGGCGAAAACGCACTTCGGTGAGAACACAAGGGGGCAGTCGTGAGGGGATATCGGTCGTTCGGGTATGTCACCGCTGCCGGCATCATCGCCGCCACGGTCAGCGCGCCGATCCCCCGAGCCGGCCACGTAGACCTGACACTGCTGTCGGCGGAGGGCCCGCTGTCCGGCAGCGACTACGCGATCATCCTCGGTGGCACCACCGAGCCGACGCCGTCGCCCGAGTTCGCCCGGGCCGCCGAGAGCCTGTATCTGCACCCGCTGGGTTTCGACGGCGGCACCGACCCCACGCTGGTCTGCGACATGACCGGCACCGACCCGTGCAGCGCCGCGCTGCAGGTGCTCACCACACCGGAGCTGATCCAGCAGGGGCCGAGCGGCCTGACGGCCGCGTCGGACGTCGTGCTCGCCGTTCAGAAGGAATTCGCCGTGCACCCCGGTGAGTTCAGTGCCGAGCACCCGCTGACCGTCTTCGGCTACTCGCAGAGTGCCGGCGCCGAGTCGATCGCGATGGAGCAGCTGCACGCGGACGGCATCCCCCTGCAGGATGTGCACTTCGTCTTCATCGGCGACCCGTCGCTGCCGGGTGGCGTGTATAACTACCTCGAAGAAGCCATGGACCAGACGCTGGGCACGAAGCTCACCGACTTCATGCTCAACCTGTTCCACGTCAACGGCGTCCTCGACTTCGACACGCCGACCGACCTCTACCCGACCACCGTCTACAGCCTGGACACCGACCCGGTCCCCAACTTTGAGGAGATCTTCGAGCAGAAGGGCCTGTGGGGCGCGCTGCTGAACATCCTCGGCCCGCACGTGGAGTACCTGGGGCTGACGCCGGACGAGATCGCGAACGCCACCACGACCGACGTCGGCAATCTGACCGAGGTCGACATCTCCGACAGCGACGTCAGCAACCTCGACGCGTGGCTAAGCGCGGTCTTCCTGCACGGGGCCGCCAACAGCGGGCTGTTGACCAGCGTCATCGACTCGATGGAGCTGTTGTTCACCAACACGTTCTGACCTGAGGGCATGCACGGTGCTCTAGTACGCTCCGGTGCATGTCCCCAAAACTGGTCGACGGTCTGACGTTCGAGCGCCTCTCGGTGGCCTGGTTCGGTTGTGTCTTAACGATGGTGACCATCGGCGACGGCGTGCAGGGGTATCTGTCCGCACGGAACATCGTCTGGGGAGTGGGTATCGCGGTCGGGGCGGTGGGCGTGGCGGTGGTCTACCTGCTGATGCTGCTGGTGACTGGGGAGGCGATCCGCCGGACGGGGATCGAAAAGGACATGTTCGACGAACGCGCGATCGCCCCCTACATCGCCGCCCTGGTGATGTTCGCGTTCTTCTGGACTATGAGCGGCGTGGTCTTCTCCCAACTCGCGGTGAAGGCCGGCTTGGCCGAATGGGCCACCGTCGCCGGCTGGGGGGTCGGCGCGTCGCTGGCGGCGTCCACCATCGCCGCGCTGCTGGTGCTGATCCGCCGCGGCGGCTGGCACGCCGCGTTCCCTTGGTAGCGGCGCGGTTGCGCCGGGCACAAGCGACGCCGCCGCACGCTAGGGCGCTGATCGGGAGCGCTCGGAGATATGTGTGCGTGTTTGGCCAGCACGTTATGTGCGTGCCTGATCGCACGTTGAGTGCGTATCTGGTCGTTACGGACTGCCCTGATCTTGGTTGACAAGACCACCCCCCTACAGTGTGGCCGATTTGGGCACGCGCCGAGCGTCCACGCAGGCCAGTTGATGTCACCAAATCGAATCACCCCAAGGTGCGTTGCCAATCAGATAGCGATGAACCCCAGCCCTTCGGCGACCGTCCGTTGCGCTTCGTCTCGCGACGCGAAGGCCTGCGGCTCGCCCGGTTCGAGCAGCGGCGGAACAACAAGTGCCGCAACCGCCAGATGCCAGGCGTCCATCGCGCGCAGGGCATGTCGGCGAACAAGTTCCAGGGCATGCTGCTCGACCGCATCTTGCGGCGCGCCAAGCACGATCACCGGACCCGCAAGGTCCGCATCCAGCAGCGCGAGCAACCCCTTCTCATCACCGCGGCCGGCGCGTGCGGCTCGGACAAGCGCCCCCGAGACCTCGATTCGTGTCCACGTTCCGGTGACGGTCGCAATGTCGGGGTCAGCCAACAGCGCAGTGGCCTGCTGATGCCCGCCCTCGTCGACAAGGTAAGCCCGGGCGAGAACAGAGGAGTCCAGGTACGCGATCACGTCCGCTCGCGCTCTTGCGCCAGCAGACGATCCAGTTGTGGCCCCAGGCCGCGTGTCGACTCGGTGATCCGCCGCCGCCGCGCGGGACTTACCGGGCGTACGTTCATGGTGCGCAGTGTGCCTGCGACCGCCGCCGCGGCACGTAACTGCGCGCGCCGGTCACCGCTATCGGCGTCGACCGCCGCGTCCAGGATCTCGGTAGCGACCGCGTTGAGGCTGCGACCCTCACGCGCGGCACGAGCGGTCAGCCGGCGGTGGATGTCCTCGGGCACTCGGAGCAGCATCTGCTTCACACCGCGATGCTATCACGTTGCGTCCCGTGATAGCGACTGTGCGAAGACTAGCGACCTGGGCGGCTTCCCCTTCGTCCACCGGCGATGATCCCGCCCGACGTACGCTGCGCCCAGGCGCCGGGGAGGTGCTCACCGTCGACGGTGATGATCCGCAACAGGCGGCGCCGGGCAGCCTTGGCCTGCTGGCTGATCCCAAGGTATAGCCGCGGCGCGTCACGCTAACCCGGCAGCCCGCGATGTCCGCGCCCAACACGAGACAAGATGGGGAACGGCTATTGCAGGAGCGCGAGCAGTTCATCGACGCTGGCGGTGGTCAAGATCTAGTCCGCGGGACCGGCAATGACTTTGTCGTTCAAGGGGAACCGGTGTTGTCCAGGGTAGACGATCGCCAGCCTCGCCAGTTGGAGGTCGGCCAGTGCCGAGCGCATCGACCGGGTGAGCGATGGTGTCGATGTTCTCTTAATCTCGAATCCATAGGGGCGGCCTGATAGTTCAACGTAGACGTCAAGTTCGGCGTCTTGTTGGGTGCACCAGAAGTACAGCGGGTTCGGGGCGAGCAGGGCCGCAAGTTGTTCGATCACGAAGCCCTCCCAGCTGGCGCCGAGTTTCGGATTGCGTTCGAGAGAGAGCCGATTGTCTATACCGAGCAGCCGGTGTAACAGGCCGGGATCCCGGATGTAGATTTTCGGTGATCGGCGTTGTCGCTTCTCGATATTGGCGAACCAGGGTGTCAGCTGGCGGATGACGAATGCATCAGTGAGTGCGTCAAGGTAGCGTCGCGCCGTCGTCTGAGCGACATCGAGCGATCGGGCAAGCTCGGCGCCGTTCCAAAGTTGGGCGTGGTAGTGGGCGAGCATCGTCCACGCGCGCCGCATCGTTGCGGCAGGAATCCGCACGCCGAGCTGGGCGAGGTCGCGCTCCAGAAAAGTCGTGATGTAGCCGTCGCGCCACGCCGCGGAGTCCTCCTCCGAGCGCGCCGTGAACGACGGTGGAAGACCCCCACGCAACCAGAGGCGATCGGCCGCCGAAGATCCGACGTCACGCACGGACAGGCCGGCCAACTCCACCAACTCCACCCGTCCGGCGAGGCTTTCAGACGCGAGTCCGACGAGATCGGGCGCGGCACTGCCCAAAATCAGAAACCGGGCGGACGTGCCTGGCCTGTCAACGAGTACCCGTACGACCGGAAACAGATCCGGTATCCGTTGCGCCTCGTCGATCGTGATCAGCCCACTAAGACCGGACAGGGCCAACATCGGGTCGGCAAGCCGCGCGGTATCGACCGGGTTCTCGGCGTCGAACGTGCATTCCGGCGGTGACTGGCCCACCAGCCGGCTGAGAGTAGTCTTGCCGGCTTGCCGAGGTCCGGTGAGCAGCACAACCGACGCCCGGTCCAACGAACGTGCGGGTGCGCGGCGATCCCGCCTTCCCAGCTCCCGCACAGTCCGAGGCCGTACCGGCCGGCAAGTGCTACGGTGGCGAGGCCCCGCCCGGCCCCGCCCGGCCCCCAGGCCCTCGCGCCCTCGGCCCTCGGCCCCCGCGGTCCCCGCGGCCCCCGTAGCTCAGGGGATAGAGCACGGCTCTCCTAAAGCCGGTGTCGCAGGTTCGAATCCTGCCGGGGGCACCAGGTCAGATGATGTTTTCGAGTCGTTAGACCGATTTCGGACCGAATGAATACGCCGCGTCGTGGGTCTACGTGCGGGCGAGGCTGCCGCTGGCGGTACCGACCCTGTGCCGCCGGAGACCAATCGAGGCCGTCCTCCGTGGCCGCCGTTATACGGCGTGGATTCCGGTCTATTCAAGGAGGCCGGGCTGTGCGGATCGCATACCTCTGGCGGCTCGGCAACAGCCGCGACGAAGGTTGCGGGCTGGAACTGTAGAACCGCCGCGGGCGACCTTCCCAAACGCCGTCGCCAGTCGTCTTCACCGGCAGGCCCCCGCGAAAGCGCCGGGGCGATCTCCCGCCACCGCAGGGGCGTCTGCGCTCTGCTCGAACGGTGTGGGTGATGCCACGCCCCTGCCCCGTCGCGCGCGGCAACTGCTACTTCACAAAGAAACCACCGCCCCTGTAGTGGGCGACATTCCACCAGATGTTGTCCAGTGCTGTCCAAGCACTGTCGTGAGTGATCAACCAGTGCCCACCCTGGTCAACGAACACGACGGGTCCGGGTGAGCTGTGGTTGCACTCTATCGTCGTCCCAGCGAAGTTGTTGGGGGCCGACTGAATGTTGGTGACAACCCAGTTGGTGGGCAGCAACCCGCGCGCGCCCATGCGGTTCAGGTGGTCGTCAATAGTCCCGGCTTCGTCCGGGGTGAACGGGGGCGTGACGATGTTGCCCTTGTCGGCGGCGGGGATGTTCGGATTGAACAACGCATTCATCACATCGACCACCTGATCGACCGTGGGGACGGGTCCGGTACAGGGGGCTTCGCCGGGATCTCCACAGTCCGCGTACGCCGGTGGTGCCACAGTCATAACCGTTGCCGGTGCGGCGATCAGCGCCGCCATCACGGTCAGCGTTGCAACCCTGCTGCAAATACCATGCACGTTGTCCTCCGTTCGCCTCTGCCATCGTAGTCGGCGGCGCACCGCGTGCCGTTACAGTCGCGGTTCGGTGGTCTCACCACGCCTTTGCGTAACCCTGATGTGCCGATCCGGGCGAGCGCGGCTCAGAGCTTCCCTGAGCACCCGCGAGTAGGTTCTCCCTGGCCGCGAACGACTCCACCGCGATCTCCGATGCCCCGACATCGAGCGCGAGCCGCACGGCTTCCCGCGCCCACTCGTCGGAGGTCATGGGGCGGGACTGGTCAGCGATCAGCACCGTGGTGCCGTCCGCGTACCGAGACGCCGCCACCAGGCCGCAGGAATCACCGGAACCCGAGTCGGATGGGTCTACCCCCACTACGGTGTAAACGGGGCTGGACGGGGCACAGGGAAGCCGCCACACGTCCAGCCACTCCCGCTTGACCAGACCACCCTCCGGGCTGGCAGGCTGCCCCATGTAGAGCGCCCACCAGGCCCGCTCACCCGAGGTACGCCGCGCCGCCGCGTAGTGCTCTGCGGTGAAGCCCAGCGCGGAGGTCATCGCCTGCCCCGGAGCACGGCCCAGCGCGTCCGGCACGCCTGCCTCCGAGACCGCCGGGATGTTCGTGGCCGTCCAGACTTCCGGTTCGCTCGAAAGTAGCTCTCCCGCAATGTCTTTCGGGTGCCATCTGGTCATCACGAGCAG
>NZ_JBYCLB010000377.1:0-2144 GCF_057473705.1 Mycobacterium sp. TH-M15
CGCTGCGCCGCGGCGGTGTAGCCGTCCAGCGCCGGAGCCATGAACTGGGTGTGGAAGGCGCCGGCGGTGGCCAGTTTGCGCACCCGGGCCTTGGCGGGCGGGTCTTCGACGAGCTTGTCCAGGGCGGTGAGCCGGCCGGCGGCGACGATCTGGCCGACGGCGTTGCGGTTCGCCGGGACCAGGTCCAGCTCGGCGAGCCGGGCCAGCACCTCGGCCTCGTCGCCGCCGAGCACCGCGGCCATGCCGGTGGGTTCGACGGCGCAGGCTTTGGCCATCTCGCGGCCGCGGGTGGCGGCCAGCATGACGGCGTCGTCGGCGCCGATCAGCCCGGCGATCGCGTAGGCGGCGATCTCGCCGACGGAGTGACCGGCCACCACCAGGTTCTCCGAACCGCCGAGCAGGTCCCGCTTGGTCAGTTCGGCGTGCGCCAGCAGGGTGGCGGCGACGACCAGCGGCTGGGTGATCGCCGTGTCGGTGATCTCCTCAGCGGTCGCGGTGGTGCCCAACTGGGCCAGATCCAGGCCGCTGACCTGCGACCATGCCGCAATCTGGGTCCGGGCGTCATCGGCGTCCGGCCCGTCGAGCCACGGCGTGAGCATGCCGGGGGTTTGCGATCCCTGTCCGGGAGCGAGCAACGCAATCACGTATTTAAGAGAACATTGTGAAGGCCGATTTGCCCGATGTGCGAGAACATGAACATTGTCTTATGTTTTTGTGGAGACCATACAAAATCACGCTGCGCTGCGACGTGTTCGAGACCGCTCCGCTACCTGCCGGCCCGATCTACCCTCCGTCAACGGCCGGGTGTGCCTCGGGGAGTGCGCTCGGCGCGACGTCGACCCGACGAGTGACCTTGGTAACACCGCTGATGCTCGGCGTGGAGTGTTGTTCCCGGTTTGCCAGCCGGCCGACGGTGACGGCGACCCGCAGGATGTAGGCGTCCCGCGGCTGGGTCGGATCGCGGCCGGTGAAGTCGGCGATCCGTTTCAGCCGGTAGCGCACGGTGTTTGGATGAACGAACAACTTGCGGGCGCACGCCTCGATCGCGCCGCCGCAGTCCAGGTAAGCGTCCAGCGTCTCGGCCAGCGCGGACCCGGCGTCGGCCAGTGGGCGCATCACGTCGGTGTGCAGGGCCGCGATCGCCGACGGATCCCCGGTCAGCGCGCGCTCGGGCAGCAGCTCCCGGGCCAGCACCGGCCGCGGGGCGCCGGTCCATCCGGCGACGGCGTTCATCCCGGAGATCGCCTCGCTGGCGCTGTGGTATGCCGCGGTCAGCGTCGGCGCGGTCGGGCCGATCACCACCGCGTCGTCGGAGAATGCCGCCAGCAGGTCGGCGAAGAACTTCTGGGTCGGGGAGAGCGGACCGGAGACGATCGCCACCAGCCAGGTGCCGTGCACGTCGGTGAGGGCGGCACGACCGTGCCGACCGGCGATGTCCCGGATCTCCTGGCAGGCTTCTTGGCCGGCGGAGACTTGGCGGCCGGGCGGTGGGGTCCCCACCACGACCGTCGCCGGCTCGGTGGTGTCCCAGTTCAGCGCCGCCGCCCGGGACAGCAGCTCGGGCCCGGTGTCGCCGCGGACCACCGCGTCCACCACGCTGGCCTCCATCCGGCTGTCCCAGCTGCCCCGGGCCTCGGCCGCGTCGGCGTACGCGGAGGCGGCGGTGAAGGCCAGGTCGCGGCTGTATTTCAGGATTCCGACGGTGAGCGCGGTGACCTGCTCCTGGGAGCGGGCCACCATCGGCACCACCTCTTCGAAGTACTCCATGGTGACCCGCACCATGTCGACGGTGTGCCGCAGCGCGATCCGCCGGGTCAGGTCCTGCGGGACCAGCTCGAACGCCTGGGCGGTATGGCCGACGTCGCCGCTCGGGTGGCACATCCACTCGACGAAGTTGACCACGGCGGTCTGCACCACCAAGGCCACGTCGGCGCGCTGGGAGGCCTCCAGGTCGGCGAAGAACGGCAGCCGGTCACCCATGGCCGTCACCGCCTCGGTGGCCAGCCGGCCGGAGTACTGCTTCAGCCGGCGCAGCAGGCTCTCCGGGACCATGTCCAGCAGGTCCAGCGTGGAGCGCGGCAACGCCGCACTCGCCACAGCACTGTCAGGCATGTCTAAACACTACCCGGAAAAGCTAGAGGGTT
>NZ_JBYCLB010000378.1:0-2198 GCF_057473705.1 Mycobacterium sp. TH-M15
CGTTTCAACCTCGACGACTACCAGTTCACCGGCTGACGCCTCATCGCTAAGCCAGCGCCAGCTGCGCTGCCACGGCGGCCGCGCACACCACCGACGCGATCGACAGGGACATCCAGTCAGCCCGTTTCGGCCCCGACTGGGACGCCGAGATCTGGCCGGTGCCGCCGCGGGCGGTGATCGCATCGCCCATCTCGTCGGCGCGCCGCAACGTCACGGTGACCACTGCGACGGTCAGGTCGAGCACCTCGCCCACCAGGCGCTTGAGCCGGGCCCAGCGGGTCGGCGCCGGCTGCTTGGGCCGCAACCGACGAGCGGCCAGGAGCACCCGGAACTCGTCGACCAGCATCGGGAAGGTGCGCAGCGCGAGCGCCACCGCCACCGCCCACTCATCGACCGGTATCCGGATCAGCCGCAGCGGCCGGCCCAACGTCGCGACGGCGGGTGCGATTTCGGCGACGTTGGTGGTCCACGACACCATCGCCCCCAGACCGAGCAGCACGATCGACAGCGCGGTCAGGCGCAGGAAGTTCAACAGCCCGCCCAGTCCGAGTGAGACGGCGCCCACGTGCACCATCGGGGCTCCGCCGGCCAGCGCCGTCGCGAAGCCGGCGATGGCCAGCACGATCCACAGTCCGCGCGGCACCGACGGCACTGCGCCGCGCGGAATGCCCGCGACCCGAGCGGTCACCAGCACCAGCGCTGCCAACAGCCCGATCGGCGCCCAGCCCGGGTAGATCGTCAGCAGCGCCGAGATAGCGAACACGACGATCAATTTCGTGCCGGCCCACAGCTCGTGGATCGGGGAACGCCCGGGCACCGGGCGCAGCAGTACCACGGGGCGCGGTGGGCGCTTCGCCGAGGCGGTCCCGGTCACGACATGCCCCCGGCCGCGGCCGCTTGCAGCGCACCGCCGTTGAGGTGCACGGTGCGCGGGCACAGCTCTTCCATCCCGGCGAAGTCGTGCGAGATGACCACCACGGTAAGACCGGTGTCCCGGCGCCGATCCGCCAGCAGCCGCAGCAACCGCCGCTGGCTGGCGGCATCCAGCCCCGCCAGTGGCTCGTCGAGGATCAGTACCCGCGGCGACCGCGCCAGCAACCCGGCCAGCACCACGCGGCGCATCTGGCCGCCGCTGAGCTGGTCGATACGCCGCTTGGCCACCGCAGCCTCCAGGCCGACGACGGCCAGCGCCGCGGTCACCCGGTCGTGGTCGTCGGCGGAAAAGCCGGCTGCCGAAGCGACTTCCAGGTCGACCCGGGGACGCATCAACTGCAGCCGGGCCGCCTGGAACTTGAGCGCGACCGCGCCGACCTGCTCGGCGATGGGTCGCCCGTCCAGCAGGCAGGCGCCGATGGTCGGCGAAGTCAACCCGGCCATGATCCAAGCCAGCGTCGACTTACCGGAGCCGTTGCCGCCGTGGATGAGCAACCCGTCGCCCTCACGCACCCCGAAGCTGACATCGCGCAGCGCGGTCTTCGCCCACGGGGTGCCGACGGCGTATTCGTGGCCGACGCCGGCGAGTTCGAGCATCGGCGCCCCCGATTGGTGGCCCACCGTGACCGTCGGCGCCGGTGCGGTCGTGGTCTCGACCATCGCGGTGTTGTCCAGCGAAGCGCTGAGGTTGATCGTGCGCTCGGCGGAATCGGCTTCGTTGTTGTAATGGGTGATGTACACCAGGGCCGTTTTGTGTCGGTCGGTCAGGCTGGACAGCACGCCCAGCAGCGTCTCGCGGCCCCGCTGATCGACCATGGCGGTGATTTCGTCGGCGATGAGCAGCGCCGGCTCCCGCGCCAGCGCCCCGGCCACGGCCAGCCGCTGCAGTTCACCGCCGGAAAGCCCGCCGGTGTCGCGTTCGGCGAAGCCCGCCAGCCCGACTTCACCGAGCAACCGGTCGACGTCGGTGACCTTGCCTGGCGGCAGACCCCACACCACGTCGTCGGCGACCCGGGTGCCCAGCACCTGGCTTTCCGAATGCTGCAAAACGATCGCCGTGCCACCGAGCCGGCCAAGACCCACCGAGCCGGGGCGTTCGACAGTGCCCGACGTCGGCTCGCGGCCGGCCAGGATCAGCGCGAGTGTGGACTTGCCGGAACCGTTTTCGCCGGTGACGGCGACGTGTTCACCTGTGCCCACCTCCAGGCTGATCGGTCGCAGCGCATCGTGCTCGGTGTGCAGATAGCGATAGCGCACCTCCTCCA
>NZ_JBYCLB010000379.1:0-2772 GCF_057473705.1 Mycobacterium sp. TH-M15
GGCGCCAGCACCGACCCGATGATCTTGACCGTGGTGATCACGACGACGATCAGGATCGGCGTCCAGGGCTGCTCCCGGGCGTAGAAGACGCGCAGCTGCAGCAGCACCAAGCCGTAGGGGAGCAGCGTGAACGCCGACAACGCGACGGCCACACCCAGGTAGCCGGCATCGACGCCACCGAAGTTGCCGTAGGCGAAGAGCGCGCTGCCGATCGCCGGGCCGCCGACGATCATCAGCGCCACCGTTGGGATCAGCGTGATCGCCATCAACCGGGTGGCCAGCGAGAAGTCGGCCAGCACCGCCGGGGTGTCACCGGCGGCGGCGTTCCGGCTCAGCCGCGGCATCACCACGGTTAGCACCGTCACCCCGATCATGCCGAACGGCAGCATCAGCACCAGCCAGGTGTAGGTGTAGATCGCCGGACCGGAGGCGGCGGCGGTGCTGGCGATCCGGTTGGTGACCACCAGCCCGGCCTGGCTGATCAGCACGTAGAGCACCATCGCGGCGGCCATCGCACCGAACCGCTTGAGCCGGTCGTCGACGCCCCAGAGCGGACGCAGACCGATCCGCTCGCGGTGGATCGCCGCCAGCAGCACCGCGGTCTGCGCGACCACCCCCAGCGTGGTGCCGATGCCCAGCACCAGCAGCTTGGCATTGCCCATCCGCACCGGGTCGACCGACAGTTCGCCGGGCACCAGCAGGTAGAGCACCAGGGTGGTGATCGCCACCACGTTGTTGACCACCGGCGCCCAGGCCGGCGGGCCGAAGATGTTGCGGTTGTTCAAGATGGCCATGAACACCGACGACAGCCCGTAGAAGACCACCTGGGGCAGCAGCAGGTAGGCGAACGCGATGGTCAACGGCTCGTTGACCTGCGGATCGCCGCCGAGCATCAACCGCACCAGCTGCGGACCGAGACCCACCGATATCACCGTGGTGACCAGCAGCAGGGCGGTGGCCAGGGTGACCAGGCGGCGCACGAAGGCAGCGCCGCCGTCGGCGTCGTCGCGCTCCGCGCGGGCCAGCACCGGGACGAAGATCGCGGTGAAGGTCGCCTCGAGCACCAGTGCGGCGATCTGGTTGGGCAGCTGGTTGGCAACCGAGAAGGCACTGGACAGCGCCGCGCCCAGGATGGCGGCCAGGAAGACGATGCGGATGAACCCGGTGATCCGGCTGACCAGCGTCGCCAGCGCCATCCCCCACGATCGCGACACCACCCCGGCGTCGCTGAGCTCCGGCCGGGCGGACGACACGGCCCGGTTGCCCGGCGCGGTCATCGCCGGTCTCCCGGCGCGGCCGGCTCGGCGCCGTCGGGGACCCCCGGCGGTTCGGGCCGGTCCAGGTCGGCCCGGTCGGGCTGGCCGCGGAATCGGTGCCAGAGCCGCCGGCCGGTCAGCGCCGCCAGCACCGTTGCGGCGGTCACCGTGATCAAGAACAGCACGCGGCCGTAGGCGTTGGCGTGCACCGACAGCCGCGTCGGCTCACCCAGCGGCAGGCCGTTGGGCGTCTGCAGCGCGACGTCGACGGCGACCTTCTGGTTGAACCGGACCTCGACCGGCACCCGGAGCGGCAGGTACCCCGGCGGCAGCTCGACCTCGCCGATGTCGGTCACCGTCATCCCGGCGGGCGCGTCGACTTGAAGGCGGACCCGGATCGGCACCGGCAGGTTGTTGCGCAGCGCCAGCGGCATCGGGCTGTGCTCGGTGGCCAGCGTGTAGGTGTCGGCCGGGTGGACGATGGTGACCGCGGCGAACAGGTCGTCGATGGTACGGGTGGTGATCGCCAGCCGGGCTTCGGCCGCGTCGTTGCGGCTGTCCGGCGGCTCGGACTGGCTGAGGGCCCGGAGCATGTCCTCCCGGAGCGGGGCGGTGTACTGGTCACCGGTGAGCCCGGTGCGCGGGTCGGTGGTCAGCGCGTCGGTCAGGCCCCACAGTCGGCCGGTCTGGCCGGCGATGCCGTCGACGACGCGGGTGTCGAAGCCGGCGGCGGCCGACTCGTGGGACGGCAGCCGTGGGAGAGACGGCTGGGCGGCTCGGGCCGCGGCGAGCACCTCGGGGAGGGGCTCCGCGACAGCCAGCCCGGAGCGCAGCCCGGTGGCCAACGCGGCCAGGACGGCGTCTGCACCGTCGGTTCGGGGGGTCCAGTAGCCCGGCGGCACCACGATCTCGGTCCGCGGGTCGGCGACGCTCTGCGCGGGCTCCAGCGCGCGCCACAGCAGCGCGCCGAGCGCGTCTTGGCGACGGGCCACCGCCGAGTCGTGGGTCAGCGGCACCGACAGCGACGGGTCGAGATAGGTCGGTGTCGCCGGAGTGACACCCATCCCGGCCAGCGCGGCGCCAACGGCCGGATCGAACGGCGCGACGGCGACCTGGTCGGAGACCCGGCGCGGGCGCACGTCGGCGGTGGTCGGTGCGTCGGCGGAGCACTCGCCCGCGGTGATCGCCACCGTCTCGCCCTCCCGGTCGAGCAGGGTCAGGGTGTCCCGGGTCAGCTGGCCGTCGGCGAGCAGGGTCACTCCGCGGATCGAGTTGATCCCCAGGATCCGGTCGACGATGTCGGCGGGTCGGCGCACCGCGATCGCGGCGAGGCCCGGGTCACCCACGCGTTGCACCGCGTCGAGGTCGGCCTGGGCGTACGGGATCGCGCTGGTGCACAGCCGGTGTGCCAGCGCCCGCACCCGCTCCAGCCAGCCGGCCGCGATCTGCTGGCCGGTGCCCGGTCGGCCGGGTTTTCCGTCCGGGGAATCGGCGATGACGTAGTCGCCGACCATCG
>NZ_JBYCLB010000380.1:0-1659 GCF_057473705.1 Mycobacterium sp. TH-M15
CCACCGGCTCGGGCAGGGCCGGCGGTGCGGCCGGGGGCTCGACGACCGGCGGTGCGGCCGGGGCTTCGACGACCGGCGGTGCGGCCGGGGCTTCGACGACCGGCAGTGCGGCCGGCGGTTCGGGCAGCGCCGGCGGCGGCGCCTCGAACGGTCCGATACCCGGCAGGTCGCTGGGCAGCTGCGGCGGCTCAGCCAGCGCGGACCCGCAGCCAAGCGTCAGGCCTACGGTCATGCCGGCAGTGCCCAGCCAGCCGATGAGCGCTCTCCGCGTGCGTCGAGACATGCCTGTACCTCCGGTCTCAAATCCTTTTTCAAGTGTCGCACAGCGCACACAGCAGCTAATTCACCGGTTTCGCCGGGTAGGAAGCGAGATTACCACTTTGACCAGCGATACCATCCACCAGGCAAAGGAGAAAGTCACCTTTACTCAGGGCACTGGCAAATAGGAAACAGGTTCCTGCTGGCGATTATCGCTGCCGTTCCGATCCCGACCAGCAGCCCGGAGGCGGCCAGCATCACCGGCACGCCGCCGTGCTCGATGAGCAGACCGCCGGCCAGCGAGCCGACCGTGATCGCCACCTGGAACGCGGTGACGTACAGCCCCGATGCCCCGTCCGGGTCGTCCGGCGCGGTCCGGATCGCCGCGGCCTGCAGCATCGGGGAGACCGCCAGCGCCGTCGCGCCCCACAGCACGATCGCGCCGGTCCCCAGCACCGCGGTCCACACCGAGTGCCGCCCGTGCACCGCCAGCGCGGTCAGCACCGCGAACGAGGCCGCCAGCGCCGAGGTGCAGCCGACCGCGGTGATCTTCGGGCGCCGGTCCGCCGGCCGGGCCAGCAGGGTCATCGTCACCAGGCCGGCGACCCCGAACGCGGCCAGCAGCCAGGCCAGGTTGGCGTCCTGCACCCCGACGACGTCACTGATCACCAGGGCGATGAAGGTATAGGAGACGAAGTGCCCGGTGACCCCGACCAGCATCACCGCGCTGACCCCGATCAGCGGTCCGTTTCGGTAGTGGTGGCGGCCGGCCGCCGCCCGTTGGTTCGGGCTGAGCGTCATCTCGGGCAGCGCGGCCCGCGCCCCCAGCGTGATCACCGCAGCCGCCGCCGCGATCACCCCGACGGCCCACCGCCAGCCCCACAACAGGCTCATCGCCGAGGTCAGCGGGATGCCGACCACCAGCGCCAGTGTGGTGCCCAGGTAGATCGCCGTGGTCGCCCGGGCGGAATGGCTGGGCGGTACCAGCCGGGTGGCGATCGGGGCGATCACCGACCACATCAGCCCGTGCGTGATCGCGCAGAGCACCCGCCCGCCGGCCAGCACCGCGAACGTCGGCGCCATCGCCGACACCACCTGGGAGACGGTCAGGCAGGCCAGCGTCATCAGCAGCACGCGGCGGCGGGGCCAGTGCGCCGTCCAACTCACCAACGGGATCGTCGTCATCGCCGCCACCGCGGCGTACCAGGCCAGCAGCGTGCCGACCACCGGGTCGCTGATCTTCAGGTCGGCCGCGATGGCCGGCAGCGCACCGACCGGCAGAATCTCCGCGGTGGCGTAGGTGAACGCGGCGCCGGCCAGCACCGTCAACTGCAAAGCGACCCGCGGTGTCCACGGTCCGCTGCGAAGAGTTCGGGTCTCGACAGTCATGGCGCAGATGTC
>NZ_JBYCLB010000381.1:0-2514 GCF_057473705.1 Mycobacterium sp. TH-M15
GCAGAACACGCCGGGCCAGCCGGGGGGTGAGGTAGTTGCCGGTCTCGGCCAGGGTGCCCATCGGGGTGTCGATTCGGTCCGGTTTCTCGATCAGCCCGCGGATCACCATCGCTGCCGCGTGTTCGGCGCTGATCGCCCCGACCGGCAGCAGCCGCCGTGACGGCGCGATCATCGGAGTGGCCACCAGCGGCATGTGGATGGTGGTGAAGGTGATGTGGTCGGAGAGCGTCTCGGTGGACACCACGTCGGCGAACGCATCCAGCGCGGCCTTGGTGGGCAGGTAGGCGCTGTACTTGGGGCTGTGCGCCAGCACCCCCTCGGTGGACACATTGACCACATGACCGAAGTGCCGTTCCCGCCAGTGCGGCAGCAGCGCCAGTACCATCCGCACCGCGCCGAAGTAGTTGACCGCCATGGTCCGCTCGTAGTCGTGCAACCGGTCGGTGGAGTTGACCACCGACCGCCGGATCGACCGGCCGGCGTTGTTCACCAGGTAGTCGACGTGGTCGAACCGGCCCAGGATGTCCTTGACGGTGTGCTCCACCGACGCCGAGTCGGTGACGTCGCAGGTGAACGCGTGGGCCTGTCCGCCGTCGGCGCGGATCTCGGCCACCAGCTCGTCGAGCGCGTCGCCGCTGCGGGCCAGCGCGAAGACAGTGGCGCCCCGGGCGGCGGCCGCGATCGCCGCGGCCCGGCCGATCCCGCTGGATGCCCCGGTGATGATCACGTGCCGGCCGACCAGCGGCCCGGCCGGGTCGTCGCGGCGGGCCCGGTCCGGGTCCAAGTGCTCGGCCCAGTACCGCCACAGCTGCGGTGCGTACGCGGCGAACTCCGGCGCTTCGGTGCGGGCGGCGCCGGTCTGCCGCAGCGCGGCCCGGGTGGCGTCGGAGACGAACGTCGGTTTCAGTTCGACGACGTCGAGCACCTCGCCGGGGACGCCGAGCTGGGTGGCCGCCATGTTGCGCCACACCCGGGCTCGCCCGCTGGCCTTGAGTACCGGGTCGGCCAGCGCACCGGGCAGCGTCGCGCGCAGCGGCGGCAGTCCGGCCGCCCGCGCCACACCGCGGTAGATGTCGGGCAGCCCGGTGGTTTTCGGCGCGGTCAGGTGGAAGGTCTGTCCGTCGCGACCGTCGGCGTGGATCAACGCGACCAGCGCGTCGACCACGAAGTCGACCGGGACGACGTTGGTGCGCCCGGTGTTGGGCAGCGCCACCGGCGTGAACCGGGGCAGCCGGGCCAGCCTGGCCAGGATGGGAAAGAAGTAGTACGGCCCGTCGGCCTTGTCCATCTCGCCGGTGCGCGAATCGCCCACCACCACCGACGGGCGATACACCCGGTACCGCAGTCCCGGCGTCGAACGCACCAGCTGCTCCGCCTCGAATTTGGTCTGGTGGTACGGGGTGGGCAGCCGCTGGCCGACGTCGAAGTCGTCCTCGGTGAACTCGCCGGCGAAGTCGCCGGCCACCGCGATCGACGACACGTGGTGCAGGGCGGCGTCCAGCCGCCGGGCCAGCTCGATCACCGCCCGGGTGCCCGCGACGTTGGCCGCCCGCTGCTCGGCGTCGGTCGCGGTGATGTCGTAGACCGCGGCGCAGTGCACCACATGGTCGATGTCGCCGCAGTCGGCCAGGGTGGCCGCGGTCAGCCCCAGGTCGGCCGCGGTGAGATCGCCGACCAGCGGTTTGACCCGCTCGCCCCAGTCGGTCGCCAGTCGTTCGAACCGGCCGAGCGAGCCCCGGCGGACCAGGACCCGGACCTCGGCGTCGGGCCGGGCGTCCAGCAGGCGGGAGACGGTGCGACGGCCGATGAACCCGGTACCGCCGGTAACGATATAGCGCATGTGGCTATGGTGCGCGACCGGCGTGGCCGCGTCAACCGGACTCGGCGCTGTGTCCAGAATCCAGGACACGGCCAGCCGTGGCAGCCGCGGCCGACCGCGGTCAGTCGAGGTCGCGGATGCCGTCCCAGTCGACCAGCTTCCAGCCGGTGACCGGGTTGCCGGAGAGCACCACCCGGCCGATGTTCGGCAGCGGGTGGTCGGTCAGCAGCTGGTCCTGGGGGTTGACCACGTTCATCAGCGTCCAGGCCATGATCGCCAAGCCGTGCGAGAACACCACCGGGTTGCCGTCCCGGTTGTCGTAGATCTTCTGCACCGCGCCGCCGAACTGGTCGTTGAACGTGTTGCCGTCGATGGAACCCGGGATCGTCAAGGTGCGGTCCCCGGCGACCCAGCCGGCCGGCGCGGTCAGATACGCCGCGGCGGCCCCCTCGCCCGACTTGCCGTTGAACCAGCCGGCGCCGACCTCCTGCAGCCCGGGCAGCACCTGCACCTGCCGGCCGAGCTCTTTGGCCAGCGGCTCCGCGGTCTGCTCAGCGCGCAGCATCGTCGACGAGTAGACGCCGTCGTAGTGGTTGTTCGCCAGCTCATGGGCGAGCTGTTCGGCCTGCTTCTTACCTTCCTCGGTCAGACCCGGGCCGGGCACCACGGTGTTCATGACCTGCGCGGCGTTGCTC
>NZ_JBYCLB010000382.1:0-3060 GCF_057473705.1 Mycobacterium sp. TH-M15
ACGGCACGGTGTTCTGCGGTGACGAGCCGACGCCCGGCGCGGCCCGGTCGCTTCAGCGGGCGCCGGGCCGCGCCCAGTACGTCACCAACAACGCGTCGCGCAGCGCGGCCCAGGTCGCCGAGAAACTGAACCGGCTCGGCTTCCGCGCGGCCGGCGACGACGTCGTGACCAGCGCGCAGACCGCGGCCCATCTGTTGGCCGCGCGGCTGGCCGGCGGGGCGCCGGTGCTGGTGGTCGGCACCGATGCACTGGCCGCCGAGGTCAGCGCGGTCGGGCTGCGGCCGGTCCGCCGTTTCGCCGAGGAGCCGGTCGCCGTGGTCCAGGGGCATTCCCCCGACACCGGCTGGGCGGATCTGGCCGAGGCGGCGCTGGCGATCCGGCACGGCGCACTGTGGCTCGCCACCAACGTCGACCGCACGCTGCCGTCGGAACGGGGGCTGCTGCCGGGCAACGGCTCGATGGTCGCGGCGCTGCGCACGGCCACCGACGCCGAGCCGCAGGTCGCCGGCAAGCCGTCGCCGGCGTTGCTGATCGACGCGCTGGCCCGCGGCGACTTCCAGCGCCCGCTGGTGGTCGGCGACCGGCTGGACACCGACATCGCCGGCGCCGACGCCGCCGGCCTGCCCAGCGTGATGGTGCTGACCGGGGTCAGCTCGGCCCGCGACGCCGTCGAGGCGCCGGCCGGCCAGCGCCCGACCTACATCGTCGGGGACCTGCGCGCACTGCACGCCAGCGCCGAGCCGCTCGCGGTCGCCGCACAACCGGAGTGGCGGGTGCGCGCCGACGGCGCGGCGGTCACCGTCGAGTCGGTGCCGGGCGGCACCGACGGATTGCCGGCCGACGGCGACGGATTGTCCATCGTTCGCGCGGTCGCCCGCGCGGTGTGGGACTGCGGCCCGGCCGGTGCCCGCACCATCAGGCCGGGCGACGAGACCGCCCGCGCGGCGCTGGGACGCTGGTCGCTGCTGAGCCCCGCGTCGTAGCGGCCATCGACTAGCGTAAGTGGCGCAATGAGTACCGAACCCGAGCGGAAGCCGAGCCCGATCAGGGTCCGCATCGAAGCGCTGCTGGCCGAGCTGCCCGACGGGGACGAGCTCGCTGCGCTGCCCGCGCAGGCGGACATCGACGGGCTGGCCCAACGTCTCGAGCAGGCGCACGAGCTGCTGGTGCGTGCGCTGGAATCGGTGGAGAAGGGCTGAGTGCGCGCATGCCGAGGCGCGCCCGCGTCGACGCCGAGCTGGTCCGCCGGGGGCTGGCCCGATCCCGGCAGCAGGCGGCCGAGTTGATCACCGCCGGCCGGGTCACCATCGACGGGATGCCGGCCGCCAAGCCGGCGACCGCGGTCGCGACCACCGCAGACCTGGCCGTCGCCGTGGACGGCGCCCGCGACTGGGTGTCTCGCGGGGCGCACAAGCTGATCGGCGCTCTGGATGCCTTCGGGATCGACGTGGCCGGCCGGGCCTGCCTGGACGCCGGAGCGTCGACCGGGGGCTTCACCGAGGTCCTGCTGGACCGCGGCGCCGCCCGGGTGGTCGCCGTCGACGTCGGTTACGGCCAGCTGGCCTGGCCGCTGCGCACCGACCCGCGGGTGGCGGTGCTCGAGCGGACCAATGTGCGGGACCTGGCCCCGGCGATGATCGGCGGCCCGGCCGAGCTGGCCGTCGCCGACCTGTCGTTCATCTCGCTGGCCACCGTATTGCCCGCGCTGACTGGCTGCGTGTCACCGGACGCCGATATCGTTCCCATGGTGAAGCCTCAGTTCGAGGTCGGCCGCGGAAACGTCGGAGCCGGCGGGGTGGTTCAGGATCCGGCGCTGCGCGCGTCCGCGGTGCTGGCCGTCGCCGAGCGCGCCGGGCGGCTGGCCTGGCACACCGTCGGCGTCACCGCCAGCCCCCTGCCCGGCCCGGCCGGCAATGTCGAGTACTTCCTGCACCTGCGCGCCGCCACCGCCCGGCCGCTCACCGGCGACGAGCTGCGCCGGGCGATCACCGACGCCGTCGCGGAGGGGCCGCGATGAGTTCTCGGCGCAGCGTCCTGCTGGTGGTGCACACCGGCCGCGAAGAGGCGACCGACACCGCCCGCCGGGTGGAGAAGATCCTCGGCGATCACGACATCGCCCTGCGGGTGCTCACCGCCGAGGCGGTCGACAAGGGCTCGCTGCATCTGGCGCCGGACGACATGCGTGCGCTCGGGGTGGAGATCGAGGTGGTGGACCCCGACCACCGCGCCGCCGAGGGCTGCGAACTGGTGCTGGTGCTCGGTGGCGACGGCACCTTCCTGCGGGCGGCGGAGCTGGCCCGCAACGCCGACATCCCGGTGCTCGGGGTGAACCTGGGCCGGATCGGGTTTCTGGCCGAAGCCGAAAACGACACTATCGACGCGGTGCTCGACCGGATCATCGCCCGCGACTACCGGGTGGAGGACCGGATGACGCTGGACGTGGCGGTCCGCGCCGAGGGGGGGACGATCGATCGCGGCTGGGCGCTCAACGAGGCGAGCATGGAGAAGGGGCCACGACTGGGCGTGCTCGGAGTGGTCGTCGAGGTGGACGCCAGGCCGGTGTCGGCGTTCGGCTGCGACGGTGTGCTGGTGTCGACGCCCACCGGATCCACCGCCTACGCGTTCTCCGCGGGCGGGCCGGTGCTCTGGCCCGACCTGGAGGCGATCCTGGTGGTGCCCAACAACGCGCACGCGCTGTTCGGCCGGCCGATGGTGACCAGCCCGGACTCGACCATCGCGGTCGAGGTGGAAGGGTGCGGTCACGCCGCCCTGGTGTTCTGCGACGGCCGGCGGAAGATGCTGGTGCCGGCCGGCGGACGGCTGGAGGTGCGCCGCGGCGATACCCCGATCAAATGGGCGCGGCTGGACAGCGCGCCGTTCACCGACCGGCTGGTCCGCAAGTTCCGGCTGCCGGTCACCGGCTGGCGTGGGCAGTAGCGGCGGCCCGTGCTGACTGAGATCCGCATCGCATCGCTCGGCGCGATCAGCTCGGCGACCGCCGAGGTCGACCGCGGCCTGACGGTGCTGACCGGCGAGACCGGCGCCGGCAAGACCATGGTG
>NZ_JBYCLB010000383.1:0-3599 GCF_057473705.1 Mycobacterium sp. TH-M15
AGACGGCTGCGGCCGCCGTCGCCGCCGACATCGACGCGGTGGTGAGTCTGGACACCGACCGGGTGCTGCGGGCGTTCGCCTCGCTGATCCAGGCAACGCTGCGCACCAACTACTTCGTCACCCGGGAAGCTTCGGCACGCAGCCAGAATGTGCTCGCGCTCAAGCTCGATGCCCAGCTGATCGACGAACTGCCGCTGCCCCGGCCGAAATTCGAGGTTTTCGTCTACTCGCCGCGGGTCGAGGGCGTGCATCTGCGATTCGGGTACGTCGCCCGCGGCGGGCTGCGCTGGTCGGACCGTCGGGAGGACTACCGGACCGAGATTCTGGGCCTGGTGAAGGCACAAGAGGTCAAGAACGCGGTCATCGTCCCGGTGGGAGCGAAGGGCGGGTTCGTGGTGAAACGGCCACCGGTGCCCACCGGTGACCGGGCCGCCGACCGGGACGCCACCCGATCCGAGGGCGTCGCCTGCTACAAGCTGTTGATCTCCGGTCTGCTGGATCTCACCGACAACGTCGACCACGCGACCGGCAAGACCGGCGCCCCGCCGGAGGTGGTGCGCCGGGACGGCGACGACGCCTATCTGGTGGTTGCCGCCGACAAGGGCACCGCGACGTTCTCCGACATCGCCAACGACGTCGCCATGTCGTACGGATTCTGGCTCGGTGATGCGTTCGCCTCCGGCGGATCGGTCGGCTACGACCACAAGGAGATGGGGATCACCGCCAAAGGCGCCTGGGAGTCGGTGCGGCGGCACTTCCGGGAGATCGGCGTGGACACCCAGACCCAGGACTTCACCGTGGTGGGGATCGGCGACATGAGTGGCGACGTGTTCGGCAACGGCATGCTGTGCAGCCCGCATATCCGCCTGGTCGCCGCCTTCGACCACCGGCACGTCTTCGTGGACCCGGACCCCGACCCGGCGAGATCCTTCGCCGAACGCCAGCGGATGTTCGACCTACCCCGGTCCAGCTGGGGTGATTACGACACATCGCTGATCAGCGCCGGGGGCGGGGTGTACCGCCGAGAACAGAAGGCGATCCCGATCACCCCCCAGGTGCGTGCCGCCCTCGGCATCGACGGCGACGTCACCGAGATGTCGCCGCCCAACCTGATCCGGTCGATTCTGCGTGCTCCGGTGGATCTGTTGTTCAACGGCGGCATCGGGACCTACATCAAAGCCGAGGCCGAATCCGATGCCGACGTCGGCGATCGCGCCAACGATCAGGTGCGGGTGAACGGCAACCAGGTGCGCGCCAAGGTGGTCGGCGAAGGCGGAAACCTCGGGGTCACGTCGAGGGGCCGGGTGGAGTTCGACCTGTCCGGCGGGCGGATCAACACCGACGCGCTGGACAACTCCGCCGGGGTCGACTGCTCCGACCACGAGGTCAACATCAAGATCCTGATCGATGCGCTGGTGATCGCCGGCAAGGTCGACCCGGCCGACCGACCCGCGTTGCTGGCGTCGATGACCGACGAGGTCAGCGAGCTGGTGCTGCGCGACAACGTCGACCAGAACGATCTGCTGGGCACCAGCCGAACTAACGCCGCCAGCATGCTGCCGGTGCACGCCGAACAGATCCGGCACCTGGTGGTCGATCGCGGACTCAACCGCGAGCTGGAGGCGCTGCCGTCGGAGAAGGAGATCCAGCGGCGAGCCGATGCCAGAATCGGGCTGACCTCACCGGAGCTGGCGACCCTGATGGCGCACGTCAAGCTCAGCCTCAAAGCCGCGGTGCTCGCCACCGACCTGGCGGACCAGGATGTGTTCGCCGCCCGGCTGCCCAGCTACTTCCCGACGGCACTGCGTGAGCGGTTCGCGACCGAGATCCGGTCACACCAGCTGCGCCGCGAAATCGTAGCCACCATGCTGGTCAACGACGCGGTGGACACCGGCGGGATCACCTACGCCTACCGGGTCACCCAAGACGTGGGTGTCGGGCTGGTGGATGCGGTGCGCGCCTACGTCGCAACGGATGCGATCTTCGGCGTGGGCGCGATGTGGCGACAGATCCGGGCCGCGGGCGAAGACCGGCGATTGTCCACGGCGGTCTCCGACCGGATGACACTGGAGCTGCGCCGACTGATCGACCGCGCAGGGCGGTGGCTACTCAACTATCGTCCGCAACCGTTGGCGGTCGGTGCCGAAATCAACCGGTTCGCCGATCAGGTCAGTGCGCTGACGCCGCGGCTGCTGGAATGGTTGCGCGGTGACGACGAGGCGATCGTCGCCAAGCACGTCGCCGAGTTCACCGACCAGAACGTCCCGGAGGATCTCGCCGTCGGCATCGCGACCGCTCTGTACCGCTACAGCCTGCTGGACGTCATCGACATCGCCGACATCGTCGATCGCGATGCTGCCGAGGTGGCCGATGCCTACTTTGCCTTGATGGACCGGCTCGGCACCGACGGCCTGCTCACCGCGGTCGCCGCGCTGCCCCGCGACAATCACTGGCATGCGTTGGCGCGGCTGGCGATTCGCGACGATATCTACGGGTCGCTGCGGTCGTTGTGCATGGACGTACTCGCAGTGGGCGAGCCGGACGAGGACGGGGTGCAGAAGATCGCCGAGTGGGAGCACTTCAACGGATCGCGGGTGGAGCGCGCGCGTCGCACGCTCACCGAGATCTACGAGTCCGGTGAGCGGGATCTGGCGGTGCTGTCGGTGGCGGCGCGACAGATTCGCAGCATGACCCGGGCCAGCGGCAGCGGGTCGTCGGGGTGAGCGAGCCGAAGCAGCGGCACCCGGCGGCGGGCTTCGTCGCGTCGGTTCCGGTGCGCTGGTCGGACATCGACATGTACCAGCACGTCAACCACGCGACCATGGTCACCCTGCTGGAGGAGGCGCGTATCCCGTTCCTGTCGCCGGCGTTCGCCGTCGACATCGCCACCATCGGCCTGCTCATCGCCGACGTGCGGATCAGCTACAAAGGGCAGCTGCGGCTGATCGATTCGCCGCTGCGGGTGCTGATGTGGGTGACCCGGCTGCGTGCGGTCGACTTCACCATCGGCTACGAGGTCCGTCCGGCCCATGCGCCGCCGGACACCAAGCCGTCGGTGATCGCCGAGACGCAGCTGGCCGCCGTCAACATCACCGAAGAGAAGCTGGTGCGACTATCGCCGGCGCACCGCGAGTACCTGCAGCGCTGGCTGCGCTGAGAGATGCCGGTCCGGTGCGGCGGGCAGGGTGGGCCCACCGGACGGCCGACGGAGCGGCTGGGTACTGCAGAGATCAAGCTGAAATACGTCGGTACCTCGCTCGGCGAAGAGCGCCGAGGTGCCGCCGGTGGTGCGTTAGTATCCCCGCCATGACTGACGATATAGCTGACTATGACCAGGCGGCCGGGGCGGTCGCATCGCCCGCACCGGCGAAACCGCGTGGGCGGCGCACGCCCTCGCCGAACGTGGGTGGCCGGCTCCCGGGGTGGATGCCGCTGGCTGCGTTGGTGACCGCGTTGCTGGGCGTGGTTCTTGCGGTAATCGGCTGGTTTAAGCCGGCGAGTGACGAGTTGACCACTGGCCACAATAAGGCTGAGGCGAAAGGGGTCATCTGTGCGTCGGTCGGCACGGTGCGGCAGGCGCTGGATTTGGCCACGAACAG
>NZ_JBYCLB010000384.1:0-7237 GCF_057473705.1 Mycobacterium sp. TH-M15
GTGGCCACCATCAGGACATCACGTGGCCGGGCGGTCAGATAGCGCACCAGTGCCCGACGTTGCCAGCCCCGCATCGCCCGGGTGCTGGGCGCATCGACTGCCGGCACCCGAGGTCTCCTATCTGGTCGAGATGCAGCCTAGGGCAACCGATCGCGCGGGTCGCGCAACCCGGCGTTGCCCTAGCATCGGTGGCGTGTCCGGTCCGGTCGCCGAGGAATCCGTTCGCGTCGAGCGGCTGCTGGACGCCCAGGACAAAGCGGCGCAGCTCTTCGCCGAGATCCAATGCCGTCAGCTGGTGCGGCCCGGCGTCGGCGAGCGGGCGCTCTCCGACGAGATCAACGAGCTGGCCGCGGCGATGTTCGGGGTGACCCGGAACTGGCACCGACGGATCGTGCGGGCCGGGCAGAACACCCTGCAGCCGTTCCACGCCCACCCGCCGGACCGGGTGATCGCCGCCGACGACATCGTCTTCTGCGACCTGGGCCCGATCTTCGCCGAATGGGAGGCCGACTTCGGCCGCACCTTCGTCCTCGGCGACGACCCGGCCAAGCTGGCGCTGCGCGACGCGCTTCCGGGGGTGTGGCGGGCCGGGCGGTCGTTCTTCGACGCCACCCCGGAGGTGACCGGCGCGCAGCTGTATCAGCACGTCGTAGAGCTGGCCCGGGGCGCCGGCTTCGAGTTCGGCGCCGCCATCGCCGGGCACCTGGTGGGGGAGTTCCCGCACAAGAAAATCAGCGGCAACGAGGTGGACTGCTACATCACGCCGGGGTCGGATCGGCCGATGCGGCGCACCGAGCGCACCGGACGGGTCTGCCACTGGATTCTGGAAGTGCACCTGGTGGACCGGGGTCGCGGGTTCGGCGGCTTCCACGAGGAGCTGCTGGACTTGCGCCCGGAAGCGGGATAGCCGTGTTTCTGCTTCTGGCGGGGTGCTGCTGCTGGTGGTCCTCGCCGGGCTGCTCGCGCTGGGTCTGACCCGGTGGCAGCATCGACTCTCCGGGTGGCGGGTGGCGGGTGGCGCCGGTGGCCGCGGGGGTGGCGTGCGTCGCCGTCATGTTCGGCCTGACGGGCGGTGCGGGCGGAGCGGAGCCACCAGGGCGACAACGACGAAGGGACGGCACGTCGGCTCGGTGAGTCGCCCTGTGACCGATCAGTGGAACGGCACCCCGATGGGCGGCAAGACGCTGATGCTGACCGGTAACACGGACCGGGTGGAGCTGTTCGTGTGGATCCCCGGGACCTGACGAGCGGCCCGGACCCGACCTTGCACTCTCTATAGGCGAGTGCTAAGAATGACCTAGCACTCGCAACCCGTGAGTGCTAGGTCGGGACGGTGAGACCGGGTTCAAGACAACCACGGTCGTCCGTCGCGGGCACTGCTCCCGGCCACAGACGTCAGCCCCAAATCCGGAGGAATCACTTCGCAATGGCTAAGCAGATTGCGTACGACGAAGAGGCCCGTCGCGGCCTGGAGCGAGGCCTGAACAGCCTCGCCGACGCGGTAAAGGTGACGCTGGGGCCCAAGGGCCGCAACGTCGTGCTGGAGAAGAAGTGGGGCGCCCCCACCATCACCAACGACGGTGTCTCCATCGCCAAGGAGATCGAGCTGGAGGACCCCTACGAGAAGATCGGCGCCGAGCTGGTCAAAGAGGTCGCCAAGAAGACCGACGACGTCGCCGGTGACGGCACCACCACGGCCACCGTGCTGGCCCAGGCGCTGGTCAAGGAGGGCCTGCGTAACGTGGCCGCCGGCGCCAACCCGCTGGCGCTGAAGCGCGGCATCGAGAAGGCCACCGAGCACGTCACCGAGGTGCTGCTCAAGGGCGCCAAGGAGGTCGAGACCAAGGAGCAGATCGCGGCCACCGCGGGCATCTCCGCCGGCGACCAGTCGATCGGCGACTTGATCGCCGAGGCGATGGACAAGGTCGGCAACGAGGGTGTGATCACCGTCGAGGAGTCCAACACCTTCGGCCTGCAGCTGGAGCTCACCGAGGGTATGCGCTTCGACAAGGGCTACATCTCGGGCTACTTCGTCACCGACGCGGACCGTCAGGAAGCCGTCCTGGAGGACCCGTACATCCTGCTGGTCAGCTCCAAGGTGTCCACCGTCAAGGACCTGCTGCCGCTGCTGGAGAAGGTCATCGGCGCCGGCAAGTCGCTGCTGATCATCGCCGAGGACGTCGAGGGCGAGGCTTTGAGCACCCTGGTCGTCAACAAGATCCGCGGCACCTTCAAGTCGGTCGCGGTCAAGGCCCCGGGCTTCGGCGACCGGCGCAAGGCGATGCTGCAGGACATGGCGATCCTCACCGGCGGTCAGGTGATCAGCGAGGAGGTCGGCCTGTCGCTGGAGAGCGCCGACATCGCCCTGCTCGGCAAGGCCCGCAAGATCGTCGTCACCAAGGACGAGACCACCATCGTCGAGGGCGCCGGTGACTCCGACGCCATCGCCGGCCGGGTGGCCCAGATCCGCACCGAGATCGAGAACAGCGACTCCGACTACGACCGGGAGAAGCTGCAGGAGCGGCTGGCCAAGCTGGCCGGCGGCGTCGCGGTGATCAAGGCGGGTGCGGCCACCGAGGTGGAGCTCAAGGAGCGCAAGCACCGCATCGAGGACGCGGTGCGCAACGCCAAGGCCGCCGTCGAGGAGGGCATCGTCGCCGGTGGTGGCGTGACCCTGCTGCAGGCGGCGCCGTCGCTGGACGCGCTGAAGCTGGACGGCGACGAGGCCACCGGTGCCAACATCGTCAAGGTGGCGTTGGAGGCTCCGCTGAAGCAGATCGCCTTCAACGCCGGGCTGGAGCCGGGCGTGGTGGCCGAGAAGGTCCGCAACTCCAAGCACGGGGTCGGCCTGAACGCCGCCACCGGCGAGTACGAGGACCTGCTCAAGGCCGGCGTCGCCGACCCGGTGAAGGTGACCCGCTCGGCGCTGCAGAACGCGGCATCGATCGCGGCGCTGTTCCTGACCACCGAGGCCGTCGTCGCCGACAAGCCGGAGAAGGCGGCCGCTCCGGCGGGCGACCCGACCGGTGGCATGGGCGGCATGGACTTCTAGGTCTGGGCTATCGAAAAGCCCGGTCCCTTCCGAGGGGCCGGGCTTTTCGGTGCCAGGACGTTGACTCTGCGACCATGGCGAAGAAGTGCGAGTGGATCGCGCCGTGTACGCAGAGTCAATGAGGATAGGTCAGATGGAGATCGTGCTGCTGGGCAGCGGCAGCGCCGACGGCTGGCCGAATCCGTTCTGCCGCTGCGATAACTGTGCGTCGGCGAGCGTGGTGCGCGGGCAGACCAGCGCCTTGGTCGACGACGTGCTGCTGCTGGACTGCGGGCCGGAGGCGCCGCGGGCCGCCGCGCGCTGTGGGCGTTCGCTGGCAGACGTTCGGCAGATCCTGTTCACCCACGGCCATCCCGATCATGTCGGGCCGGCCGCGCTGCTGATGCGGCACTGGGCCGGCGCCGCCGAGCCGCTGGACGTGGTCGGCCCGCCAACCGCGCTGCAGCTGTGCAGGGACTGGGTCGCACCCGGCGACCCGGTGACGTTTCGGGCGGTGGCGCCCGGCGACGAGCTGGATCTGGGCGGCTACCGGGTCCGGGTGCTGGCGGCGACGCACGGCGCCGACCTGGGCGGCGAAGCGGTGTTGTACGACGTCTCGTCGCATGACGCGCGGATGCTGTGGGCCACCGACACCGGCCCGCTGTCCGCCGAGACCGGTGCGGCGCTGAGCGGTGCGGCGTTCGACGCGGTCTTCCTCGATCAGACGTTCGGCACAAACACCGGACACGGCACCGAGCACCACGACCTGTCGTCATTCGCCGAGACCATCACCGGGCTGCGCCGCTCCGGCGCGATCACCGCGGCCACCGCCGTCGTCGCCGTGCACCTGAGCCATCACAATCCGGCTGAGGTGGAGTTGGTTGCCGCGCTGGGCGATTCGCTCGCCCGGGCCGGCCGTGACGGCGAGGTGGTGCGGATCGGCTCCGGGGCGGGCCGGGCGACGCGCACCCTGGTTCTCGGCGGCGTCCGATCCGGCAAGTCGGCCTACGCCGAGTCGTTGCTGGCCGGCGAAGCCGAGGTCGCCTACCTGGCCACCGGCGGCGCCGGGACCGACGACCCGGAGTGGGCGCGGCGGGTGCGGGCGCATCGAGCGCGCCGCCCGGCGTCGTGGCGGACCGTCGAGACCGTCGACGTCGCCGAGCAGCTGCGCACCGCGCAAGCCCCGCTGTTGCTGGACTGCCTGGGCACCTGGCTGACCGCCCGGATGGATCGGCACGCGGCGTGGGACGGCGGCCCGCTGGACGGTGTGCACGCCGATATCGACGAGTTGGTCGCGGCGTGGCGCGCCTGCCGGTCGCCGGTGGTCGCGGTCAGCAACGAGGTGGGCAGCGGGGTGGTGCCGGCCACCGCGTCGGGCCGGCTCTTCCGTGACCTGCTCGGCGTGCTCAACGCGCGTCTCGCCGCGCAGTGTGACAGCGTGGTGCTGATGGTGGCCGGTCGGCCGCTCACGCTCCCTGCGGGGCGCGTGTGAGGTCCGTGCAGTCGCTGTAGCAGGCGGTGGCACCGGGTGATTCCGGGGTTGCCACCCGGATCAGCACCGCCCGGGTCGGCACGAAGGCCAGGCTGGCCAGCTGCTCGTCGCCGGGGGTGCCCGGGTCGGTCACCTCGGCGACGCCGTCGGCGATCACCGTGTAGTCGCCGGGGGTGACCGGCGGCCACAGCACGGTGACGTCCTTGCTGCGGGCCAGGTTAGATCGGCTCTTGCGGCCACCGATCGCGCCGATCTGCACCGTGTCGCCGCGCAGCACCGGCATCACCGGCACCGGATTCGGATGACCGCTCTCCATCACGGTGATCAGATAGGCGTAGTCGCGGCCGGCCAGCTTCTCGGCGAGTTGCTCGAAATCGACATTGCTGGTCATGGAATCGAGCATAGTGGCGTCCTAGGTCTGACTTTCCGCACTTCTCGAACCCGTTTTAGGTGCCCCATCCTTCGGCCCTGATGACGGCTTGGATGGTGAGGGCTTCGAGTTCGGTGACGAGGTGTCGGAGCCGGGTGGCGTTGTCGAGCCAGGGCTGGTAGCGCGTGAGTTGTTCGGGGGTGAGAAGTTTGGTGACTGTCTTGCCGTCGACGGTGCGGGTCCACTGCAGGTAGGGGCCGTGCAGTAGCGGGGGGTCGCTTTTGCAGCGACAGTTGGGTTTGCCGCAGCGCATCCGGCGTTCGACGATACTGCCGGGCAGCGCCCAGTCGATGCTGGCCAGGGTGGCGGCCAGGTGCTGTTGCGCCTGGGCCAGCTGGGGGTCAATGCGGATCGGCTCGGCCGCAACGGCGTGTCGGTGTCCCTCCATTGTCCTACAGCGTATACGTTGAAAGATATGGTGGCAAGGAGGGCGATTGGACCGGGAGCGCCGGCCGGCCCGTTTGAGCTGTCCACCGCGATGTTGGGCCCGCTGCCGGTGATCGACTGGTTCTGCGCCCGGCTCGGGCTGGCCGAGCTGCTGGGGACCTACCTGCCGCACAACGACGCCCGGTTGAAGCTGGCGCCGGCGACCGCGCTCGGGGTTCTGGTGCGCAACCTGGCCGTGGCGCACGAGCCGGTGTACGGGCTGGGCCGGTGGGTCGAGCCGTTCGACCCCGGGTCGCTGGGGCTGGCCGAGAATGAGAGGGGGCTGCTCAACGACGACCGGGTCGGGCGGATGCTGGCCCGGTTGTTTGACGCCGACCGGGCCAGCTTGCTGACCCGGCTGATGCTCGATGCGATCGAGCGGTTTTCGATCGACTGCTCGCAGCTGCACAACGATTCCACCAGCGTCACCGTCACCGGTCGCTACCTGGGCGCCGACGGGCGCAGACGGGGTGGGAAGGCCACGGCGGCGATCACCTTTGGGCACAACAAGGACCACCGCCCCGACCTCAGGCAGCTGGTGTGGATTTTGACCGTGTCCGCCGATGGGGCGGTGCCGATCGCGCACCGGGTGGTCGACGGCAATACCAACGACGACACCACCCATGTGGACACCTGGAACGAGCTGGTCGCGCTGCTGGGCCGCACCGATTTCCTCTACGTGGCCGACTGCAAGCTGGCCACCCGCGCCACCATGGACCACATCCACCGCCGCGGTGGACGGTTCATCTCGGTGCTGCCGGCATCCCGCAAGGAAGACAAGATGTTTCGGGACTGGATCGTTGACCACGAGCCGGACTGGGTCCAGGCAGCGCGGCGACCCGGAGCCCGCATCGGCCACCCCAACGACGTGTGGCACACCTGCCAGGCGCCCTGGCCATCCGCCGAAGGCTACCGCGTGGCCTGGGTGCGCTCCTCGGCCAAGACCCGCTACGACGCGACCGCCCGCGAGGACCGCATCGCTCGCGGCCTCGCCGCACTCGACGAGCTCAACCAGCGGCTGACCTCACCCAAGACCCGGATCAAAACCGCCGCCGCCGCCGAGCAGGCCGCCGCCACGGCGCTGCAGCGAACCGGCGCGGCCCGCTGGATCACCGTCACCGTCGAAGAACGCGTCGAAGAACGGTTCCGACAGGACAAACGCGGCCGCCCCGGCCCCGACCCCCGCTACCGCAAAACCAGCCGCACCCACCACCGCATCGGCTACAACGTCGACGAGACCCAGGTCGCGCACGACGCGGCCTCCGACGGCTGCTACCCGCTGATCAGCAACGACCGCCAGATGAGCGGCGCTGAACTGCTCGCCGCCTACAAATACCAACCCAACCTGGAGAAACGCCACGCCCACCTGAAGGGCACCCAGCTGGCCGCACCGGTGTTCCTGCACGATCCCGCCCGCATCGAAGCACTGCTGTGCTGTCACTTCATCGCCATGCTCATCCACGCGCTCATCGAACGCCAGATCAGGCAGGCGATGAAAACCACGGGGATCAAACAACTCTCGCTCTACCCCGAAGACCGCGGCCGCGCCGCACCCACCGCCGCCCGCGTCCTCGACATCTTCACCGGACTGGCCCGCCACCACCTGCTCGACCAGCACGGACGCCTCGTACAGGCCTTCCCGCCACAGCTCACCGAACTACAAACCCTCGTACTGGACCTACTCAACATCCCCCACAGCGTCTACACCGGATGATCAAGACCCGGTGCGCCAAAACGGGTTCGAGAAGTGCGGAAAGTCAGCTAGGTGCGTGGGTCGGTAACGGATTTGCCGGGTTTGGGGGGCCAATCGGTCCAGGCCGTGGACTCGACAGGGGTTGAATCGTCGGCGAGGTCGACT
>NZ_JBYCLB010000385.1:0-1923 GCF_057473705.1 Mycobacterium sp. TH-M15
CACAACGGGCAGGCTCACCCGGACAGCCTAGCCGGGCATGGCTCAGCGCGGCGGAGCCGGGCACGGCGGGTGGCGTCACCGGACACCGAGGTCAGCGCCGTACCGGCTCCCGATCTGGGTGCGATCAATTCTTGCCGGTGTGAGGGCGGATACCGGACTGAAGCTGTCGGTTGCGCGCATCGATCTGCTGTTGGGTCGCCGGCACCAGGCGGTCGCCTCCAGGCGCCGCCATCGCCTGGACCCTGGTCACGTGTGGACACCGGTCGCGGTCGTATTGCAGCCAGGCCTGCGCAATGTCGCCGGGGTGGTCGCGCAGGGCTTGCCTGATGACACTGCGGCCGATGTCCGACGAAGCTATCGAGGAGATCGTCGACACGATTTTTCTTCCGCTGCTGCGCCGGCGCGAGGCCGAACCTTAGCCGGGCGTGCGCCCACTGGTGAGGGCAGCCTTTCTTGTCGGTACGCGGGTGAATCCTGTCGGTAAGTACGACGACGGGAGGAGAGGCACCCATGTGCTGGAAATGTGATCACCCGAACAGCACCATCGAGGACTGGCTGGACGCCATTCGCGAGACGGTGGACAAACACGGCTGGGCGGTGCAATACGTCGAGGACGAGCGCACGCCCTACGCCTACACGGTCGGCCTACACGAGCACGGCCTGCCCGAACTGCTGGTGGCCGGCCTGGCTCCGCGGCCGACGGCTTTGCTGCTCAACAATGTCGCCGCGTATCTGGTGGGCGGTGGACGACCGATACCCGGTGAGCTGATCGCGACACCGGATGGGCCACCGCTGGAGGTCGTGCAGGTCCAGCACCCCGATGCGCACATGAACGTCGCGGTGGCGTTCTACGGCCCCGACGTGCGGGCGCTGCAGCTGGTGTGGGCCGACAGCGGCGGCCACCAGCCGTGGTGTCCGGAATTCTCCGGCGGTCGGGTCCGCCAGCCGGTGCTCGGAGTGCGCGTCGAGCGGCCGCCCTTACCATCACGGGATGGACGTCACCGTCATCGGTAGTGGACCCAACGGGCTGGCCGCGGCCGTCATCTGCGCCCGCGCTGGCCTGTCCGTGCGGGTCATCGAGGCGCAACCGACATTCGGCGGCGGCGCCCGCACCGCCGCCGACCCGGAATTTCCCGACATCGCGCACGATATGTGCTCGGCGGTGCACCCGCTGGGGTTAGCCTCGCCGTTCTTCGCCGCATTCGACCTATGCGCGCGCGGCGTGCAGTTGGCGGTGCCGGAGATCTCCTACGCCAACCCGCTGGAGCACCGCCCCGCCGCGGTCGCCTACCGGGATCTGGAACGCACCTGCGCGGAGCTGGAGCACGGCGCCTCGTGGCGACGGCTGCTGGGTCCGCTGGTCGACGGCTGCGACGCGGTGGTCGGGTTTCTGCTCGGCGACAAACGTTCGATTCCGTCCGGCCTGGTGACAGTGGCCCGGTTGGGCCACCGCATGGCCGAACAAGGCAGCCCGGCCTGGAACCTTTCGCTGGCCGGCGACGACGCCCGCGCCCTGTACACCGGCGTTGCCGCGCATACGATTTCGCGGATGCCGTCGATCACGTCGGCCGGTGCGGGGATGATGCTGGCCACCCTCGGGCATGCGGTGGGCTGGCCGATCCCGGTGGGCGGCAGCCAGGCGATCGTCGACGCGCTGATCGCCGATCTGCGCGCCCACGGCGGCGAATTGACCGCGGGCGACGCGGTGACGGCACCGCCGGACGGGGTGGCGATCTTCGACACCGCGCCCACCGCACTACTGGACATCTACCGCGATGCCCTCCCCGCCCGCTATGCAAAGACGTTGCGCCGCTACCGCTTCGGCGCCGGTGCGGCCAAGGTCGACTTCGTGCGGTCCGGCGAGGTGCCGTGGCGCGATCCGCGGCGGGCGGACGCCCCCACCCTGCACCTCGGTGGCGACCG
>NZ_JBYCLB010000386.1:0-2326 GCF_057473705.1 Mycobacterium sp. TH-M15
TCGGCGTGCTGCACCGCGGTGGCCACCCCCTTGGCCTCCTGCGACGACTGGTCGATGTCGACCAGTTGGTGGCCGACGTCGGCGTGGAACGCGTCCGCGCCCTCGCCGTACCAGCTGTCGGCGACCTGTCGCTGGGCGTTGCTCAGCCCGTCGCCGAGGTTCTGGTGGGCTTGGTGCAGGCCGAGCGCGGCCTGCACGATCTGGTCGATGATGTCCGGATCCCAGCTCAGCACGTCAGCGGGGCTCAGCTCGGCCATGGCGGCGCTCTAGACCTCGGATGCGCCGTCTTCGACGGCGTCGACGACCGCTTCCAGGATTGCGCCCATCAGGTCGGCTGAGCTGGCCGAGTCGGTGGTGTAGGTCAGCGCCGAGTCGCAGACGTGCTGGCCGAGGCCACCCGCGCGGCGCAGGTGTTCGGGGTGGCGGACCTCCCAGCGGCTCAGTGTCTGTTCCAGGGCCGCCCGGGAGGCCGGTGCCTGCCAGCGTGCCAGCGCGGTGATCAGGGCGTCGCGGTGCCGCAGGGCGTCGGCCGCGTACTCGTATCCGGTGGACTCGATGTCACCGCTGGTCAGGTGCAGCAGCGCCGGCACGACCCGGATGTCGTCGGTCACGGCTGCCCCCCTTCCGCTCTGCGGCGCTATCTCTGCGGTGCCACAGAGCATAGCGGCTGGTCGGCGGTGTCTGAAGTGTCAATGCGCGGCGGTCGGCCGGTGGCGGTGCACACTGGTGCGATGGAGCAGCCGGAACCCGGGCAGCGCCCGGTGCTGCGCGGCCTGTCGGACATCCGGGCGTTCTTCCACACCAACACGGTGCCGCTGTACTTCATCTCGCCGACCCCGTTCAACCTGCTCGGCATCGACCGCTGGGTACGCAACTTCTGCTACCTGACCTACTTCGACTCCTTCGAGGGCGAGCACTCCCGGGTGTTCGTGCCCCGGCGGCACAACCGGATGGACTTCGACTCTATGGAGGACGTCTGCAACTACCTGCTGCGCGATCCGGAGACCCTCGACTTCGTCGACCGGCGCGGCCCCGGCGGTAAGGCCTGCTTCGTGATGCTCGACGAGGGCACCCAGGCGCTCGCGCACGAGGTGGGGCTCGACGTGATGCAGCCGTCGTGGGAGCTGCGCCACCGGCTCGGCTCCAAGATCGTGATGACCCGGCTGGCCCAGAAGGCGGGTGTGCCAAGCGTTCCCAACGTGATCGGGCGGGCCGGCGGCTACGACGAGCTCTCGGCGCTGGCCCAGGGCGCCGGGCTCGGCGACAACCTGGTCGTCCAGTCCGCCTACGGCGACGCCGGCACCACCACCTACTTCCTGCGCGGGCAACGCGACTGGGACCGGCACGCCGAGGAGCTGGCCGGCCAGGAGCTCAAGGTGATGAAACGGATCCGCAACGTCGAGGTCTGCCTCGAGGGCGTGGTGACCCGGCACGGCACCGTCGTCGGCCCGGCGATGACCAGCCTGGTCGGCCACCCGGAGCTGACCCCGTACAAGGGCGGCTGGTGCGGCAACGACGTCCGGCGCGAGGCGCTGACCCCCGCGCAGATGCAGACCGCGCGGGCGATGGTGCGCAAGCTCGGTGACCGGCTGCGCCGCGAGGGGTACCGCGGCTACTTCGAGGTGGACCTGCTGCACGACCTGGACTCCGACGCGCTGTACCTCGGCGAGGTGAACCCGCGGCTGAGCGGGGTGAGCCCGATGACCAACCTGACCACCGAGGCCTACGCCGACATTCCGCTCTTCCTGTTCCACCTGCTGGAGTACTCAGACGTCGACTACGAACTCGACGTCGGCGAGATCAACGCCCGCTGGGAGCGCGGCTACGGCGGCGCCGACGCCTGGAGTCAGCTGATGATCTGGGAGACCGCCGCGCAGGTCGGGCTGTGGACCGCCACCCCGCGCACCGGGATCTGGCGGCTCGACGACGGCGGGCGGGTCGCCTTCGTGCGGTCCGGCAACGACTGGGCCACCCTGGCCGACGAGTCCGAGGCGTTCTATATGCGCATCGCCGCGCCGGGCGACGTGCGCTGCAAGGGCGCCGAACTCGGTGTGCTGGTCACCCGCGGGCACCTGCAGACGGCCGACTACAAGCTCACCGATCGCTGCCGGCACTGGGTGCAGGGCATCAGGGCGCACTTCACGTCGACCCGGCTGACCCGTGGTGAGCCGACGGTGCCGCGGCTGGTCGCCCGGGCGTGAGCCGCGGCGCCCGTCAGAGGCTGGTCAGAGGCCGGGGAAATCGGAAAACGCAGCGCCGAGTTCGGCGCCGGCGCTGGTGAATATGTCGGACATAAGGGCGGGGAAGACCTGGGTGAAGTCGATGT
>NZ_JBYCLB010000387.1:0-2113 GCF_057473705.1 Mycobacterium sp. TH-M15
CCGAACACCTGGTAGCTGAGCTTCTTCGGGTTGAACTCCGGGGGCGCCTGCGGCGGGTTGACCGTCAGAACCGGCCCGGGGGCCGACATCTGGTGGACCTGCGCCATGCACAGCGCGGCAACCCCGACCGCGGCGACCGCGACCAGCGGCATCCAGACACGCGCCAGCAGCCGCCGACGCGACGACGGCGGGCTCACTCGGCGACCGGAGCGGGGAGGTGCTTCTTCAGCTTCGCCACCCGCAGCAGCTGCCCGGTGATGTTGAGCGAGCTGAACATCGGGATCACCCCGATGAAGGTGCGTTCCGACGGCGTGGCGCCATGCAGCTGCTCGAGATTACCGAGCACGTAGAAGCAGCCCAGCGAGAAAATCGCGGCCGGGATGCAGAACGCCAGCGGCACCCGGTGGTCGGCGATGACGCGGCTGGCGAACTCCAACTCCTCGGGCGTGAGCGGTTCGCGGCGACGCACCTTGTTCAGGACCGTTTTGCGCGCCCCGATGCCCTCGCTGATCGGCAGCGGCGTGCGCGCACGCAGCCGCCGGATATGGAAGACAATGCCCGTTCCGGCGGCCAGCAACGCCAGGAAGGCGACCACCCCCAGGTCGCCGAAGAGGCGCCAGTTCGTGCCGAACATGTTCCAGTCCACGGCGATAGTCCTCTGATGCTGCCTGCCGTGACGCCACCGTGAGTTGGGTGATCTCACCACGACCGTCCTTTGGTGAATGCCCATTTACTATGACGAGGGTCGACATCGTTGTCAAGGTGAGTGATCATTTACGGAAGTGGGTTGGGTCGCAACCCGGAAAGGGGTCCGCAATGCCCCGCCTCACCCCCGAGCGGCGCGAGGCCCGACGCGCCGAGATCGTCGCCGCAGCCAGGCGCTGCTTCGCCCGCGACGGCTTCCGGCAAACCTCGATGCTTGAGATCGCGGCCGAGGCGGGCCTGTCGGCGGGAGCGCCCTACCGTTACTTCGCCGGCAAGGAGGAGATGATCGTCGAGATCGTCGGGGAGACGTTCGTGACCAGGACCGGGGAGCTGATGCGCCTCCTCGATCAGGGCCCGCCCCCGACGGTTGCCGACATCGCCGCCGCCATGATCGACCTGGTCGGTACCGAGGGCGTCGACGCCGCGGGCCGACCCATTCCGGTCGACGAGTTCCAGCGCTGTGCCGTCGAGGCGTGGGGGGAGCTGCTGCGCAACGACGATCGACGGCAGCAGGTGATGGCGGGCTTCGATCGTGCGCGTCAGGGGATCGTCGCGGCTCTGCGTCGAGGGCAGCGGGCCGGGACGATCCCCGCCGACCGGGATCCCGACCGGGGGACCCGGGTGGTGATAGCGCTGCTGCAGGGGTTCATCGTGCAGCGCACGGTCTTCGGACTCACCGACACCGACGGCTTCGTCCAGGACCTGCGCACGCTGTTGACCGGCGCCGCCGAGGCCGGAGATTCGTGATCGACCACAACGGGCCGGATGGAGCGGCCGGCCGGCCGGCCGCTTTTAGTTTAGTGCGGTAGCTCCCGAAACGGGGCGTTGCGGTACGGGTCGGGGTCCTTCGGCAGGCCGAGCACCCGCTCGCCGATGGTGTTTCGCTGGATCTGGTCGGTGCCGCCGCCGATCGAGGTGAAGTAGGCGTTCAGCGCCCGGAACGTCACCCCGTCGCCGGCCGGGTGCTCCGGGCCGGTCAGCATCGCCTCGGCGCCGACGATCTCGGTCTCCACCCGAGCCGTCTCGTGCAGGATCCGCGACATGGCGATCTTGCCCAGCGCGAGCAGGGCGGCCGCCTCGGTGCGGTCGGTTGCGGCCTTGGCGCGCTGGTTGTTCCACCGGTTGACGGTGGCCAGTGCGTCGACCCGGGCGATCTGCTGGCGGACGTGTGCGTCATCGAGCTTCCCGGCCTGCCGGGCCAGCTCCACCAGCCGGTGCTGCTGTTCCGGGGCCAGCCGACGGCTGCTCTTCGACGTCCGGGCCAGGTCGCCCATCAGCCGTCGCTCGTAGCCGAGTGCGGTCTGCAGCACCGACCAGCCGTCGCCGGGGTCACCGATCAGGTTCTCGGCGGGAATCGGGGCGTTCTCGATGAACACCTCGTTGAACTCCGACTCGCCGGTGATCTGGT
>NZ_JBYCLB010000388.1:0-1699 GCF_057473705.1 Mycobacterium sp. TH-M15
CGGTGCCGGTCGAAAGCCCTGCGCTGCGTGGTCTGGGCGCGCAGCCGGCCGGGATGGGGGCCGCGGGGATGCCGTTCATGCCGATGGGGGGCGCCCCGGGGGCCGCCGGCGGTTCGGGCAAGCCGCGCCCCGGCCCGGACAGTCACCGGCTGGTGGCGCCCCGACAGCCCAATACGCAGAAGGTGATTGGTGAGCGCAGCGACCGCCTGGATGCGAAACGCTCCCGCCGGGAGCAGCGGATGAACGATGCCCGCGCCGCCGCGGCGGCCCCACCGCGAGAGGACGACGACCAGTGAACGATGTTGACGCGGTGCTGCGGGAGAACCTGTCGCCGAAGGCGTTGCGGGTGCTCGACGCGGTGCGCGAGATTCAAGCGGTCGGCGCCGAGGTGACCAAAGCGATCGACTCGGTGGAGGCCGAGGCGTTGACCGCCGAAGGCGGGGTGTGCGCTTGTGCTGACGGCCAGGGGTTTTTGACTGATCTGGTGATCGCGGATTGGGTGGTCGGTGACTACACCGTCGAGGAGTTAGAAGACGCGATCAGCGATGCGATGGCCGATGCGTCCGGGCGCGGCCAGGCCGCCGGCGAGCGGCTGCTGTCTGGCATTGATGAGCGGCTGGGAGACGCCGGCGAGTTCGATTAGCCGCGTTCGGCGTCGAGCAGCCCGATCAGCTCGGCGGTCAGATCGGCATGGGCGGCGCAGGCTTGACTGAGCCGGCTCTGGTCTTTGAGTAGCTGCATGAGCCGCGCCCGGAGCACACCTAGCCGGTTCTCGCCGGGCAGATGCAGCCAAGCGTCCGCCGCCGGCGCGGTTCGTTTCTGGTCGAGTATGTCTTTGGCCACCCCGGCCGGCCAGCCCAGGACCGCGTCGATTTCGGCGAGGGTCGATTTGCGCGGCATCCGGCGGGCGTTGATGATTTCGCGTAACGCACCACGTTGCGGCCCGCCCCTATTGGCGATTTCTACCGCGGTGAGGTTCAGCGCCGCGATGCGCGATTTCATGGCGTCAGCCAGCGCGACGAGGCCGGGTTGGGGGTCGGGCACGGTAGGTATGTTAGCGACGGGATTCTGCCGAACGCTACACGCTGCCGATGGCCTGCTTGTTGCGGCGGGTTTCGGCGTGCCCATATGCTCAGCCCGGCATCGCAGCCGCCGCCAGCGGTTCAACCGATCAGCGAGCTCGGGGAGGGTAAACGTGACGGTCCTGGCGTTTCTGGCGTTGATCTTGGCCGCCCCCGCGGTGGCGGCCGATTGTGGTTGGCTCACCGGCGTCTGCTACCTGCTGGTGCTGGTCGTGCTGGCCGTGGAAATAGTGCGGCTGCGCCGCAAAACCGCACGCGCAGAACGGGAACTGCAAGCCGTGCTGGGCCACCCGGCTGGCGGGCCGCAGCGGATGCGCGAGCCCAGCTGGGTGCCGCCGCCGGCGTGGTGCGACACCGCCGCCGCGGCCCGCGGCCGCCAGGAGCCGATTGATGCGACGTTTGAAGTGCTGGGCGATTGGCAGTGAGCGACGACGCGCCGACATCGTCAGCCGATCCGCCCGACGCGGAGTCGGGTGCGGGCCAGGCGGATTCGGGGTTACCGCCGGAGCGGATCGGCCGGCGTGACATCGCGTTGACGTTGCCGCATCGCGTGTGGGGGGTGGTCGATCCGCCGCCTGGCGTGGATTCGCCCGAGCCGTGGGCTGATGCCCCACCCG
>NZ_JBYCLB010000389.1:0-3675 GCF_057473705.1 Mycobacterium sp. TH-M15
GGGCGCGGGTGAGCTCGCGCCGTCAGCCGAGGACCTCCCCCGCCACGTCGACCACCCGGTCCCGGTCGGACGCGACCAGCCCGATCCGGGTCCGGCGGTCGACGATGTCGTCGACGGTCAGCGCGCCTTCGTGGCTGACCGCGTACTCGAACTCGGCGCGCAGCACGTCGATGCCGTCGGCGACCGGTTCGCCGGGCCGCTCGCACGTCGCGGCGGCGATCACGTTGGCGGACTCGGCGCCGAAGCGGGCCACCAGCGATTCCGGCAGCCCGGCCATCGGCGGTACCGCCGATCCAGGGTTGGCCGGCGCCCCGACCAGCGGCAGGTTCCGGGTCCGGCACGGCGCGGCGTCCAGGCCGCGCAGCCGCACCGCCCGGTCGAGCACGTCCTGGGCCATGTAGCGGTACTCGGTCAGCTTGCCGCCGATCACGCTGATCACCCCGGAGTCCGACTCGAGCACCGCATGGTTGCGGGAGATGTCGGCGGTCCGGTCGCCGCCGGCGTCCACCAGCGGGCGCAGCCCGGCGTAGGCGCCGATCACGTCATCGGCGCCCAGGGTGATCCCCAACGCCGTGTTCACCGTCTCCAACAGGAAGGAGACCTCCGCCGCGGTCGGTTGCGGTACATCGGGAATCGGCCCGGGCGCGTCCTCGTCGGTCAGCCCCAGGTAGACCCGGCCCAGCTGCTCGGGCATCGCGAAGACGAAGCGGTTGAGCGCACCGGGGATCGGTACGGTCAGCGCGGCGGTCGGGTGTCCGAGGTCGGCCGCGTCGAGGACCAGGTGGGTTCCCCGGCTGGGCCGCAGCCGCAACGACGGGTCGATCTCGGCGGCCCACACCCCGGTTGCGTTGACGACGGCGCGCGCCGCGACGTCGAAGGCCTCGCCACCGAGCTGATCGGTGAGTCGCGCCGAGGCGCCGGTGACCTGCGACGCCGCCAGATAGCTGAGCACCCGGGCACCGTACTGGGCCGCGGTGCGGGCCACCGCGGTGACCAGTCGGGCGTCGTCGACCAGCTGGCCGTCGTAGGCCAGCAGCCCGCCGTCCAGACCGTCGCGGCGCACCGCCGGCACCAGGTCGATCACCCGCTCCGGCGGCACCCGCCGCGACCCGGGCAGCACCGCCGACGGGGTGCCGGCCAGCCGGCGCAGCGCGTCGCCGGCGAGGAAGCCGCCCCGAACCAGCATCCGCTGCCGGCGGCGCATCGACCCCAGCAACGGGACCAGCTGCGGCATCGCGTGCACCAGGTGCGGCGCGGTGCGGGTCATCAGGATGCCCCGTTCGACGGCGCTGCGCCGGGCGATGCCGACGTTGCCGGTGGCCAGATAGCGCAGTCCGCCGTGCACCAGCTTGGAGCTCCACCGGCTGGTGCCGAACGCCAGGTCGCGCCGCTCTACCAGCGCCACCGAAAGGCCGCGGGCCGCGGCGTCCAGTGCGACGCCGGCGCCGGTGATTCCGCCGCCGATCACCAGCAGGTCCAGCGGCTCGCCGTCGGCCAGCCCGGCCAGCTCGGTGCGCCGACGGTCCGCGGTCAGCGCGGCGGAACCGGACATCTCGGGCATCAGGACCTATACTGTAACCCGTGACCATCCCCGATGAACTGCTACCGCCGATGAAGTGGAACGCCTGGGGCGACCCGGGCGCGGCCAAGCCGCTCTCCGACGGCGTCCGGTCACTGCTCAAACAGGCGCTCGGAGTTGACGGTTCGGCCACCCCGGAGCTGGATCCCGACCAGGTGCGACTGCGCCCGAGCGCGCTGAGCGATGCCGACCGGCAGGCACTGGCCGGCATCGTCGGCGCCGATCACTGCCGCACCGGCCACCACGACCGGCTGCTGCACGCCGGCGGCAAGTCCACCCTGGATCTGCTGCGGCGCGCCGACTCCGGGGCGCAGGACGCGCCCGACGCGGTGCTGCTGCCGGGTGGCGAGGATGAGATCGCGGCGATCCTGGACTACTGCTCCCGGCAGCGCATCGCGATCGTCCCGTTCGGCGGCGGCACCAGCGTGGTCGGCGGCCTCGACCCGACCCGCGCGGACTTCGCCGCGGTGCTGACGCTGGACCTGCGGCGGCTGGACCGACTGGTGGCCCTCGACGAGGTGTCCGGGCACGCCGACCTGGAGGCGGGCGTCACCGGCCCGAACGCCGAACGCCTCCTCGGTGCGCGCGGCTTCTCGCTGGGCCACTTCCCGCAGAGCTTCGAGTTCGCCACCATCGGCGGCTTCGCCGCCACCCGCTCCTCCGGCCAGGACTCGGCCGGCTACGGCCGCTTCGACGACATGGTCCGCGGCCTGCGGGTGGTCACCCCGGCGGGCGTGCTGGACCTGGGCCGGGCACCGGCCTCGGCGGCCGGGCCGGACCTGCGGGAGCTGCTGATCGGCTCGGAGGGTGTCTTCGGGGTGATCACCCGGGTGCGGCTGCGGGTGCACCCGGTGCCGGAGACCACCCGCTACGAGGCGTGGTCGTTTCCGGATTTCCCGGCCGGCGCCGCGGCGCTGCGTGCGGTCGTGCAGACCGGCACCGGCCCGACCGTCGTCCGGCTCTCCGACGAGGCCGAGACCGGGGTGAACCTGGCCACCACCGAGGCGATCGGCGGGCGGCAGATCACCGGCGGCTGCCTAGCGGTCACCGTGTTCGAGGGCAGCGCCGCGCACACCCAGGCTCGGCACGCCGAGACCGCCGCCGTGCTGGCCGCACACGGCGGCGTCTCGCTCGGTGCGGCGGCCGCCGAAGCCTGGGAGCGGGGCCGGTTCGCCGCGCCCTACCTGCGCGACTCGCTGCTGGCCGCCGGCGCGCTCTGCGAGACGTTGGAGACCGCCACCGACTGGTCCAATGTCGCCGCGCTGAAGGCCGCGGTCACCGACGCGTTGGTGAGCAGCCTGGCCGAGTCGGGCACCCCGGCGCTGGTGCTCTGCCACGTCTCGCACGTATATCCCACCGGCGCCTCGCTGTATTTCACCGTGGTCGCCGGCCAGCGCGGCAACCCGATCGACCAGTGGCGCGCCGCCAAGGCGGCCGCCTCCGAAGCGATCATGGCCACCGGCGGCACCATCACCCACCACCACGCCGTCGGCGCCGACCACCGGCCCTGGATGGGCCGGGAGGTGGGTGAGCTGGGGGTGGCGGTGCTGCGGGCGGTGAAGGCGACCCTGGATCCGGCCGGCATCCTCAACCCCGGCAAGCTGATCCCGTGAGACAGCGGGAGATCTCCGCAGTCACCCTGCTGACCAATCCCGCTTCCGGGCACGGCAACGCCCCCGGGGTGGCCGAGCGGGCGGTCGCCCGGTTGCGGCGACGCGGGGTGCAGGTCTCCGCCATCGTCGGCGCCGACGTCGACGACGCCCGCCGCCTCGTCGACGAGACGGTGGCCCGGGGCGCCGACGCGCTGGTCGTGGCCGGCGGCGACGGGATGATCTCGGTCGCCCTGCAAGGGCTGGCGCAGACCGACATTCCGCTGGGGGTCATCCCGGCCGGCACCGGCAACGACCACGCCCGCGAATACGGCATCCCCACCGGGGATCCGGATGCCGCGGCGGACGTGATCGCCGACGGCTGGGCCGAGACGGTGGACCTGGGCCGGATCGGCCGTGACGACGGAGCTAGCTGGTTCGGCACCGTCGCGGCGACCGGCTTCGACTCGCTGGTCAGCGACCGGGCCAACCGGATGCGCTGGCCGC
>NZ_JBYCLB010000390.1:0-3494 GCF_057473705.1 Mycobacterium sp. TH-M15
GCACTCGACGTCGACCCGTCATTCGGCAAGCTCGCCCACCGCATCGCACCACAGACCACACAAACCTATTGGGACCTGCTCGCCGACGCCGCCGGCGGCGGGCTGCAACGCTGGACCGACGTAAAAACCCACCTGGGCGCCAACAGCGACAGCGGTCTATGGCTGCTACGCGGCGAGCACCGCACTGAGTCGCGCCGCCTCATCGACGGCAAAACCTACACCTCGGCGATGCGAATCATCGACCGCTACATGAACTTGGCGATCATCGACTGCGGGCAGGTCCTCGAACACCCCGTCATGGAGGCGGTCTTGCCGACACTGTCGGCCGCCGTCGTGGTTGGCGCTATGGAACCCGGCGCCGGCCAGGCCGCCGGGGAAACCCTGGCGTGGCTGAGCGGCGCGGGCTACCACCGACTGATCTCTCACACAGTGGTCGTTCTCAACGACCCGCGCGGTCGGGCGTCAAAGGGCACTCGCACCGCCCTGGAGCGCGAATTCCGCGCCCACACCGGCGGCGCAACCGTCGTCATGCCATTCGACGACTACCTCAGCACCGGCGGCGTCATCGAGAACCTGCGTGCCCTGGCGCCGCGCACCCGCCGCCGCGGCATCGAGCTCGCCGCCCACATCGCCGCCGGGTTCGGCGCCACCAACCTCGAGGCGCGCCGCCGATGACCTCCGATTCACCGGCTGCCCCGAACACAACGACAAAGACGTCCCCGGCTCCGGTTCCGGCATCGACGCGGGTCTACATCCTGGCCGAACGAACAACTCTCATTCCGATGGTGCTGCCGGCGTGCGCACCTCTGGAGCGGGTCGTTGCCGCCACCGCCGCCGCGGTGGCCACCCGCCTGGCCCCAGGCACCCTGGATGATTCCGCGGTCTACGAACTTGCCTGGATCGACGGGGCCGCGATCTCAGACAAAGCTCATGGCACGCTGGAAAACAGCGGAGTGCGCGACGGCGACATCCTGCAGCTGCTGCCCGCACTCGAGCCGATCCGCTACGTTCCCCGCAACGAGAATGTCGCATCGGCTCTGGCGACCTATCTGCGGACCCGGGTCAATCCGGTCACCGCCACGATCGCCCACGCCGTGGCGATCGGCACCATCATCACCGCAATCCTGGTGTGCACCGGCCTGCTGTGGCGGGCCCGGCTCGACCCGGCCTGCCCGGTAGCACTGGCCGCGACCGCCCTTGGCGTGCTGGCCGCCCTGGGGTGGGCCGCAACCGCGATCACACATGTCCGCTGGCCGCAATTCGGTTGGGTCCGTGACGGATTCGCAGCCACCAGCGTAGCTGTGTCCGCGGCGGCGCTGGCCGCCGTGCCACCCAAGCTGGGCCCGGCGAACGTGTTCGCCGGGGCTTGTGCACTCAGTGCCGGCGCGATCGTGGTGATCAGCCTGCGGAAACGCTACTGGGTGGCCGGCACGGCGGTAGCGTGCATCGCCACCCTCGCCGCGGCCGCGGCCGGTGTCGGGCTTTACAGCCCGCTGTCGGGGTTTGAGGTCGGCGTCGCGGGCCTCGTTTGTGCGCTGGTGTTGATTACCGCCGCACCACGATTGGCGTTGACGTTGGCGCGCATCCCTCGCCAACCGTTCCGCTCCATCCGTAACCGCGACATGTTCGATCACGCTTCCGACCAACCTCACGACACGGTATCGCCGGTCGTCGACGACGTTCCCGACCCGTCGCTGATGTCGGCGCAGGCCGTCGCATCAGCAGCCGAGCGCGCCCGCTCGGTGCTGATCGGCACGTGCACCGCTGTCGCGGTTATCGAAATCGTATCGGCATGGCTGGCGATCACCCCTCACCAGCACCGGCCGGTGCTGTCCACGCTGCTGGTCATCGCGGTCGCCGTCGAACTCATTGGCCGCGCCCGACGATTCAACGACGCCGTACAGGCCACCCTGCTGGTTACGGCCTCCGCTGCGGCCCTGGTCGTTATCGGCGCGAAATACGCGTGGACAACACCCGGCGGCGACCTCAGCTCGGTGCTGACCTTCTGCGGATGGGCGCTACTGCCGGCCACCGGCATCTTCTTGATGGGCACCGCGCTGTGGCAGCACCTGTTCTCCCCGAACACCCGCAAGGCCGTCGAATGGTTGGGGTACGCCCTGATCGTAGTGATCCCCGTGTTGGCGGCCTGGGCGTTGGGGATTTTCGGCTATCTGCGCACACAAGGAGTGCACTGGTGAGGCGACGTATTGTCAGTGTGCTGGCCGCGGCCAGCACACTGTCCGCGGCCGTGACGTGAGGTACCCCAATTCCGCGGGCTGCCGCGGTCGACATCCCGGGGATCGACCCGGCCGCGTTACCGCCGCCGAGCACGCCAGGCCCGGAACAGGCGATGAAGCAGACTGCCCGCTGCATCAGCCCGATCACCGTCGATCAGCCTGACGTCAAGCTGCCGGCGCCCGGTTTCGCCATGCTCAACGTCGATCAGGCGTGGAAGTTCTCCACCGGTGCCGGGGTGACGGTCGGGGTCATCGATACCGGCGTCACCCCCAACCCGCGCTTGCCGCGGGTCTACGCCGGCGGCGACTACGTCACCGGTCAAGCTGATGGTGGCCTGGACGACTGTGAGGGACACGGGACCGCTGTGGCATCCATAATCGCAGGTCAGCCGTTTGATCCGGCCACCAAACCGCCTAGCCGGCCTGAGAACGCCCCAGCGCTGCCGCCCCCGCCGCCGCCGCTGGGGCCCGGCGCGCCGGTCACCCCGCCACCAGAACCACCCAAACCGGTCACCGTCACCGTGGTCACTCCGCCTCCGGCCCCACCACCACCGCCCCCGCCGGAAAACCCGCCGGCAGCCCACCACCGTGTGCTACCCCAGCAGTGGCCGGTCTACCCGGCCGCCGGCAACGGTCCGCATCCACTCGAGCCCGCTCCGCCGCCACCGCCCGGGCCACCACCACCAGGGGACGCATTCGTCGGGGTCGCCCCCGACGTCGCCATCATCTCGATGCGCCAGTCATCGGAAGGCTTCAGCCCCGAACACGCCGGCTATGACCCCGACGGCCGTATCCGCAAAGCCGGCGACCTGATGACGCTGGCGCGGGCAATCCGCCGCATGGCCGACCTGGGCGCCAGAGTCATCAACCTGTCAGTGCAGAGCTGCATGAACGCCAACGACCTGATCAACGACGCCGCCGTGGGCGCGGCCCTCAACTACGCTGTGGTCGACAAAGACGCGGTCGTCGTCGCCGCGGCCGGCAACACCGGCGAGCCCGGCTGCGGCCAAAACCCCCTCTTTGACCCGCTGCGCGCCGACGACCCCCGCGACTGGCATCAGGTCTCGACCGTGGTCAGCCCAGCCTGGTACGGCGGCGCCGACCTGGTACTGACCGTCGGCGGCGTCGACGCCGGGCCCGCCGCCGCGGGTGCACCCCTGAAAGAAAGCATCGCCGGACCATGGGTGCAGGTCGCCGCCCCGAGCACACCTATCATCGCCGTCGCCAACAAACCTGACGGCCAAGTCGTCAACGCCC
>NZ_JBYCLB010000391.1:0-5250 GCF_057473705.1 Mycobacterium sp. TH-M15
AACCCGCTGACGACATCGACTCGAAGCACCGTGAGGGGAAGTGCCAGTGTCCGACAATTCGTCGCTGGGCGGCGAGGCCCACCGGGGCCACGACGCCATAGAACGTCCGACCACCCAGTTCCCGGCCTACCGGGACGACGGTGGCGATTTCGGACAGCCCGGTCCCGCGGCACCGGCGACCCGATCGTTCGGTGGGTTCCGCACCGAGCGGCGGTTCCAGGACCCGTTCGAGGGCTCGGCCACCGGCGCGACGGCCGCCCCCGGACAGTCGCAGGCCTGGACGGTCGCCCAGCCGCCCGGGGCTGCCCAGCCGAACGACCTGCCGCCGGTCTACTATTCCGGTGCACCCGCGGCCGCGGCCGATCCGCTGTTCCGGCCGGCCGCGGGGGTGTCGCCGTACTCGGATCTGTCGACCACCTCGCTGCTGCGCCAGGCCAAGCCGCCGCCGTCGGAGGGCTGGCGCCGGCTGCTCTACACGTTGTCCGGTCAGCTGATCAACGTCGGGGAGAGCCCGCGCACCGTCCGCAACCACGACCTGGTGGTGCAGGCCAACCGGCCGCTGCAGGGCTGCTACCGGATCGCCGTGCTGTCGCTGAAGGGGGGTGTCGGCAAGACCACCATCGCCGCCACCCTGGGCGCCACCTTCGCATCGGTTCGCGGTGACCGGGTGGTCGCGGTGGACGCCAACCCGGATCGCGGCACGTTGAACCAGAAGGTGCCGGCGGAGACCTCGGCCACCGTTCGCCACCTGCTCCGCGACGCGGAGGGGATCCAGCGCTACAGCGACGTGCGCAGCTACACCAACCAGGGGCCCAGCCGGCTGGAGGTGTTGGCCTCGGAGAGCGACCCGGCGGTATCCGAGGCGTTCAGCGCCGACGACTACACGCGCACCCTGCAGGTGCTGGAGCGGTTCTACAGCCTGGTGCTCACCGACTGCGGCACCGGCCTGATGCACTCGGCGATGTCGGCGGTGCTGGCCAAGGCCGACACCTTGGTCGTGGTCAGCTCCGGCTCGGTCGACGGTGCCCGCAGCGCGTCGGCGACGCTGGACTGGCTGGACGCGCACGGCCACGAAGACCTGGTGCGCAACTCGATCGCGGTGGTCAACGCGGTGCGGCCGCGCTCCGGCAAGGTCGACATGCAGAAGGTGGTCGATCACTTCTCCCGGCGGTGCCGGGCCGTGCGGCTGGTGCCGTTCGATCCGCACCTGGAGGAGGGTGCCGAGATCAACCTGGACCGGTTGAAGCGGGACACCCGGGAGGCGCTGCTGGAACTGGCCGCGGTCGTCGCCGACGGTTTCCCCAGCGACGATCGGTTCAACCAGCACTTCGTCTGACCGGGGCCGCCCCGCCGGTTCTCAGCCTTCCGGAGAGCCGCCGCCGTGACCGCCGTGGCCGAGCCGCCACAGGAATTCCGGGTCGTCATCGGGTCCGATCACCCGGGTCTTGGGCCGGCGTGGCCGGCCGCGCCAGGCCAGGTAGCACAGCGTCCCCAGCAACACGGCGAGGAGCAGGTAGAACACGCAACACCTCCTGGCGCCGAATATACCGTTCGCCGGTTCGCCGGCGGCCGGCCGCTTCAGCCGGGCGGGCTATTGCCGGTCGGGTGGTTCGGCCTGTCGGTCGCCGCGCTGCTCGGTGCGACGCCGCTCGTCCCAGTCGCGATCGTGCCCGGAGGCACTCCCGGCACCGGTGACGCCGATGTAGCAGACCACCACCGCCGTGAAGATGAGCAACATGTACAGCACGGGTGCGCGCCCTCTCGCCGACTCCGGGGCCGACTATACCCGGGGCGGCGTTGCGCCAAGGACGAGTTTCACCGGGGCGGGCCGTCGCCGGTCGCGCCGGTGGTCTTCGCGTCCCAGTCCTGCTCCGCCGTGCACGCGTAGCCGGTAATGCCGACGTAGCACGCCACGACCGCGGTCAACGTGAGCAGCATGTACAACACGGATAGGCGCCTCCCGCCGCATCCGCCGCCGACTATACGCGGGACGGCGTTGCCCGGCGACGGTTCGACGTAGCGGCCGGGTCGCGGCCGCTACGTCGTAGGCTCGACCGATGAGGACCGATCAGCCGCCGACCCGGGGCCGGGTGGTCACCGACGTTCTCGGCTACGCCGCGGCCCGGCTGGTGTTGGCGGTCGCGCTCACCGCAGCGATCTACGGGGTGACCCGGCTGGTCGGCGCGTACGACTTCCCGGTGTCGGTGGCGGTGCTGCTGGCGTTGGTCGTCGCGATGCCGCTGGGGATGTGGGTCTTCAGCCCGCTGCGCCACCGGGCCACCGCCGGCATGGCGATCCTCGGCGAACGCCGCCGCCGGGATCGCGCGCGGCTGCAGGCCCGGCTGCGCGGCGAGCCGGTTGCCGACGCAGGGCCCGAACCCGGGCCCGAGCCCGGGCCGACCGACTGATCCGGCCTCACCCGAAAGCCAGCGCCGCCGCCACCACCGCCGCCCACACCAGCATGGCCAGCCCGGTGTCGCGCAGCACCGGGATCAGCTCGGCCCCGTGCCGGCCGGTGCGCACCGGCCGCGCCGCCCGCAGCGCCAGCGGCGCCGCCACCAGCCCGGCCGCGCACCACGGCGTCGCCGCGATCAGCACCAGGGTGAGCAGCCCGGCCAGCGCCGGCAGCGCCTGATACACCGCCCGGGTCCGGGTGTCGCCGAGCCGCACCGCCAGGGTGGTCTTGCCGGCCGCCGCGTCGGTCGGGATGTCGCGCAGGTTGTTGGCCAGCAGCACCGCCGACGACAACGCCCCGGTCGCCACCGCCAGCGTCACGCCCACCCAGTCCACCCGCAGCGCCTGGGTGTATTGGGTGCCCAGCACCGCGACCAGACCGAAGAACACGAAGACCGCCAGCTCGCCGAAGCCGGCGTAGCCGTATGGCCGGGAGCCGCCGGTGTACAGCCACGCCCCGGCGATGCAGACCGCGCCCACCGCCAGCAGCCACGCCGCGCTGACCAGCGCCAGCGCCAGCCCGGCCAGCGCCGCCAGCGTCAGCGCGGTGATCGCCGCGGCCAGCACGGCGCGCGGGCCGGCGAGCCGGGCGCCCACCAGCCGGTCCGGTCCGGTCCGGTCGTCGTCGGTGCCGCGGATGCCGTCGGAGTAGTCGTTGGCGAAATTCACCCCGACGATCAGCGCCACCGCCACGGCCAGCGCCAGCAACGCCTTCCACCACACCGCGCCGTGCAGCCAGGCCGCCGCGCCGGTGCCGGCGACCACCGGGGCCACCGCGTTGGGCAGGGTGCGCGGCCGGGCGCCCTCCACCCACTGCGCAAAGCTGGCCACCGGAGAATCCTCGCACGCCCGATACCGGAGAATGTCCCCATGCTCGGAGTGATCGGTGGCAGCGGCTTCTACACCTTCTTCGGACCGGATGCGCGCCGGATCAACCTGGACACTCCGTACGGCGCGCCGAGCGCGGCGATCACCGTCGGCGCGGTCGGCGGCCACGACGTGGCGTTCCTGCCACGGCACGGCACCCACCACGAGTATTCGGCGCACACGGTTCCCTACCGGGCCAACATGTGGGCGCTGCGGGCGCTCGGGGTGCGCCGGGTCTTCGCGCCGTGCGCGGTCGGTAGCCTCACCGCCGAGCTGCCGCCCGGAACGGTGGTGGTGCCCGACCAGCTGGTGGACCGCACCCGGGGCCGCGCCGACACCTACTTCGACTCCGGCGGGGTGCACGTCGACTTCGCCGACCCGTACTGCCCGACGCTGCGGGCCGCGGTCGCCGGGCTGCCCGGCGTGGTCGACGGCGCCACCACGGTGGTGATCCAGGGGCCGCGGTTCTCCACCCGGGCCGAGAGCCGGTGGTTCGCCGCGGCCGGGTTCGACCTGGTCAACATGACCGGATACCCGGAGGCGGTGCTGGCGCGCGAGCTGGAGATCTGTTACGCCGCAGTGGCCCTGGTCACCGACCTGGACGCCGGCGTCGACGTCGGCGACGGGGTGAAGGCCGTCGACGTCTACGCCGAGTTCAAGAAGAACATCGGTCCGTTCAAGAAACTGGTGCACCGGGCGATCTCGCAGGTCGGCGAGGAACGCAGCTGCACCCACTGCCTGCCGCACGAAGGCATCGAGCTGCCGTTCGAGCTGCCGTGACGGCGCCCCGGCCGCCGGACTGAGCGGACCGCAGCGGCGTCCGGGCGCCTTACTGAGTTGCGCTAACATGCGCGGGTGCGAATGTTGATCACCGCACTGCGTGACCTGCAGTGGCGGCGGCGACGGTTCATCGTCGCCGCCTGCGGCACCGCGATGGTGTTCGGGTTGACGCTGATCCTCACCGGGCTGGCGCACGGCTTCCGGGTCGAGGCCGAGCACGTCGTCGACCAGCTGGGCATCGACACCTACCTGATACAGGAGGGCGCCGAGGGCCCGTTCATGGGCTCGGCGCGGTTCGACCAGGCGGAGGCGGATAAGGTCGCCGACCTGCCGGGCGTGCAGGCGGCGGTCCCGGTGGTGTACGGCAACACGATCATGAAGGGCGCCAAGGCGCCGGAGAACGTCAATATCTACGGCGTCCCGGAGCACGGCCTGGGCATGCCGCGGATGCAGTCCGGGCGGGCACCGACCGCCCCCGACGAGTTGGCGGCGTCGACCACGCTGGGGCGGTCCCTCGGCGACGAGCTCGCGTTCGGCGCCAAGAAGCTGCGGGTGGTCGGGCTGGTCGACAAGTCCACCACACTGGCCGGCCAGGCCAACGCATTCCTGACGGTGGCCGGGGCGCAGCAGCTGATGTTCAACGGCCAGCCGGTGATCTCGGCGATCGGCCTGCGCGGCCGGCCGGCCGAGCCGCCGGCGGGCTACCGGATCGTGGATCGGCACGCCTCGGTCGACGACATGGTGCGCCCGCTGAACGGAGCGCGGCTGGCGATGTCCTACATCGCGATCCTGCTGTGGGGGGTGGCCGGCCTGATCGTGGGGTCGCTGATCTACCTGTCGGCGCTGGAGCGCACCCGCGACTTTGCGGTGTTCAAGGCGCTGGGCTCGACCACCGGGCTGGTGTTGGCCGGGCTGGCGATGCAGGCGGTGCTGGTCGCGGTGGTGTCGGCGATCCTCGGCGGGCTGGTGGCGGTGACCCTGGGCCCGCTGTTTCCGATGCTGGTCGCGGTCACCTTCTCGTCGTTCGCCTTGCTGGTGCTGACCGCGGTGGTGATCGGGCTGCTGGCCAGCCTGGCCGGGCTGCGGCACGCGGTGGCCGTCGACCCGGTGCTGGCGTTCGGCGGTCCCTAGTCGTGGGCGATATACGGG
>NZ_JBYCLB010000392.1:0-3300 GCF_057473705.1 Mycobacterium sp. TH-M15
CGACGTCTTCGATGCCGACCGACAGCCGCACCAGGTCGTCGGGGACCTCCAGCTGTGAGCCGGCGGTCGACGCGTGCGTCATCGCGCCCGGGTGCTCGATCAGCGACTCCACCCCGCCCAGCGACTCGGCCAGGATGAACACCTCGGTGCGCGCGCACAGCTGCTGGGCGGCCTGCCGGCCGCCGCGCATCCGCACCGACACCATCCCGCCGAACCCGCTCATCTGCCTGGCCGCCACGGCGTGGCCCGGGTGGTCGGGCAGGCCCGGATACAGCACGACGGCCACCGACGGCTGCCGGGTGAGAAACTCGGCCACGGCGGCCGCGTTCTCGCAGTGCCGCTGCATCCGCAGCACCAGCGTCTTCAGCCCGCGCAGGGTCAGGTAGGCGTCGAACGGACCGGCCACCGCGCCGGCGCCGTTCTGCAGGAAGGCGAACGCCTCGTCCAGCTCCGCGTCGGCGGTGACCAGCGCACCGCCCACCACGTCGGAGTGCCCGCCGATGTACTTGGTGGTCGAGTGCAGCACCACGTCGGCGCCGAGCGTCAGCGGCTGCTGCAGCGCCGGTGAGGCGAACGTGTTGTCCCCCAACACCTTTGCGCCGGCGTCGTGGCCGATCAAGGCGATCGCTTCGATGTCGGTTATCGACAGCAGCGGGTTGGTGGGGGTCTCCACCCAGATCAGCCGGGTGGTGTCGGTGAGCGCGGCGCGCACCGCGTCCAGATCGGAGAGGGCGACCGGGGTGTAGCTCACCCCCCAGTCGGTGAAGACCTTGTCGATCAGCCGGAACGTGCCGCCGTAGGCGTCGTCGGGGATCACCAGGTGGTCGCCGGGGCGCAGCAGCGCCCGCAGCGCGCAGTCGGTGGCGGCCATCCCGGAGCCGAACACCCGGCCGAACCGGCCCGCCTCGACCGCGGCCAGCGCCGACTCCAGCGCACTGCGGGTCGGGTTGCCGGTGCGGGCGTACTCGTAGCCGCCGCGCAGCCCGCCGACGCCGTCCTGGGCGAACGTGCTGCTGGCGTAGATCGGCGCGTTCACCGCCCCGGTGGCCGGATCGGGCCGGAAGCCGGCGTGGATGGCGGTGGTGGACAGGCCGCGGGACGGCTTGGGGTGTTCACTCATCGCCGGTCAGCCTAACGGCGCACCGGCCACGGTTCACCGCCCGCTCCCGCCGGCGGACAGGAAACCCAACAGGTCGTGGCGGGTGATCACTCCCACCGGCTTGCCCTCCTCGACGACCATCACCGCGTCAAACTCCCGCAACGTCCGGGCCGCCACGCTGACCAGCTCGCCGGATCCGATCAGCGGCAGCGGCGGACCCATGTGCTTGGCCACCGCGTCGGCGAGCTGGGCGCGGCCCTCGAAAACCGCCGAGAGCAGCTCCCGCTCGGAGACGCTGCCGGCCACCTCGCCGATCATCACCGGCGGCTCGGCGCCGACAACCGGCATCTGGGAGACCCCGTATTCGCGCAGGATCCCGATCGCGTCGCGCACCGTCTCCGACGGGTGGGTGTGCACCAGATCCGGCAGCATCCCGGACTTGCCGCGCAGCACGTCGCTGACGGTCTGCTGCGCGGTCGATCCGTCCAGCCGGGAGCGCAGGAAACCGTACGACGACATCCACGCGTCGTTGAAGATCTTCGACAGATAGCCGCGGCCGCCGTCCGGCAGCAGCACCACGACCAGCGCATCCGGCCCGGCCTTGACCGCCACCTCCACCGCGGCCACCACCGCCATCCCGCAGGAGCCGCCGACCAGCATCGCCTCCTCGCGGGCCAGCCGCCGGGTCATCTCGAACGAGTCGGCGTCGGAGACCGCGATCACCTCGTCGGGGACGCGGCGGTCGTAGGCCTCCGGCCAGAAATCCTCACCGACGCCCTCGACCAAGTAGGGCCGCCCGCTGCCGCCGGAGTACACCGAGCCCTCCGGGTCGACGCCGACGATCCGCACGCCGCCGCGCGACACCTCCTTGAGGTAGCGGCCGGTGCCGGTGATGGTGCCGCCGGTGCCGATCCCAGCGACGAAGTGGGTGACCTTCCCGTCGGTGTCGGCCCAGATCTCCGGGCCGGTGGTCTCGTAGTGGCTGTCCGGGCCGGCCGGGTTGGAGTACTGGTCGGGTTTCCAGGCTCCGTCGATCTCGGCGGTCAGCCGGTTGGAGACGCTGTAGTAGCTGTCCGGATGGTCCGGCGGCACCGCCGTCGGGCAGACCACCACTTCGGCGCCGTAGGCTCGCAGCACGTTCTGCTTGTCCTCACTGACCTTGTCCGGGCAGACGAAGACGCACCGGTACCCGCGTTGCTGGGCGACCAACGCCAGGCCGACGCCGGTGTTGCCGGAGGTCGGTTCGACGATGGTGCCGCCGGGCTTCAGCGCGCCGCTGGCCTCGGCGGCGTCGATCATCTTCGCCGCGATGCGATCCTTGGAGCTCGCCCCGGGGTGGAGGTACTCGACCTTGGCCACCACCTGTCCCGCCCCGGCCGGGACGACCGAATTCAGCCGGACCAGCGGGGTGTTGCCGATGAGTTCACTGATGTGGCCTGCGATCCGCATGCCTGCAATGGTGACAGGTGATCGGCCGGGGCGCGTCAGCCGGTGGCTTCGCGGATGTATTCGCCGATCTGCCGCAGCGAGCGGGTGGCCTCCGGCACCCACGGCGCGGCGATCTGGAAGACGTGGATCTGGCCGGGCCAGACCCGCACCTCGACCGGCACCCCGGCCGAGGCAAGCAGCCGGGCGGCCAGCCGGGCGTCGTGCAACAGCACCTCCGAGCCGGAGACGTGGATCAGGGTGCGCGGCAGGCCGGGTTCGACGTGCTCCAGCGGTTCGCAGACTTCTGCGGGATGGCCGTGCTTCCGGTCGCGTTCGGCGGCCAGGGTGACCAGGTCGACGAACGCGTCGAACGCTTTGGGCGGGATGATCTCCCCCGCGTTGATGTTCGGATGGTTCTGCTTGGCTTCCTTCTCGATCTGCAGCAGCGGTGACATCGCCACGATCGCGGCCGGGTCCTCGCCTTCGGCGTGCAGCCGTTCGGCCAGGGCCAGCGAGAGGTAGCCGCCGGCGGAGTCACCGGCCAGCACGATCTGGTCGGGTCCGTAACCCTGGCTGCGCAGCCACCGGTAGGCGTCGTAGCAGTCGTCGATCGCGTCGTCGATGGAGTGCTTGGGGATCATCCGGTACTCCACCACCAGCACCGGGCTGTCGGCATACTTGGACAGCTTGGTGACCAGCCGGCCATGGGTGTTGGCTCCGCAGGTCAGAAACGCCCCGCCGTGCATGTACAGCACGATTCGCCGGGTCCCGTC
>NZ_JBYCLB010000393.1:0-3671 GCF_057473705.1 Mycobacterium sp. TH-M15
GGCGTCCGGGATCTGGTATCTGCAGGATCGGGTGATCGTCGCCGAGGCCGACTTCATGCTGATCGGCGCGGCGTTCTACCGCGACGAGTATCGGCGCACCGCCGACGGCTGGCGGATCAGCGCCACCGGCTACGACCGCACCTATGAGGCGACGATGCGGTTGCCGGAGAGCGGTTTTGCGGTGAAGGCTGGGCCGGCGATGGCCTGACCATCCGGCGGTCGGGTCACTGCGCGATCGCGATCACCGCGCCGGGCCGTAGCCACCGGATGATCTTGACCAGGGTGTCGTCGTCGATGGCGACGCAGCCCGCCGTCGGCCCACCGTCGGTGGTGTGGAAGAAGAAGGCGCCGCCGTCGCCGGGTATCTGGGCCTTGTTCACGCCCATCACCACCGCGTGCTTGTACTGCGGGATGTCGAGGTTCTCGGCGTCGGAGGTGTCGAACGGGCACTGGGCCCGCTTGCAGACCTGCATGGTGTTGTAGGTGGGCCCCGGGCCGCTGCTCCACCAGTGATCCGGGCCGACCTGGACGTATTTCAGGGCGGTACCCGGGTCGGGTGCGGTGCCGAACGCGTAGTCCAGCGAGTAGACGCCCATCGGGGTGGCCGGGAAGCCGTCCCGGGCCTTGGGGGTCATCCCGGCCGAGCCGATGTGGGTGGGGATGCCGACCCCGACCGGCTTCCAGCCGGCCGCGCCGCGCTGGTAGACGTCCATCTTGGCGTTCGAGCCGCCGACGCCGACCACCGAGACCACCTGGGTGGCATTGCCGACGGACTGGCCGAACCACGGGGTGACGGCGTAGCCCGCCGGTGCCGCGATCAGCGCGCCGGCCAGGGCAGACAGCATGACGGACAGCAGACCCAGTAATCGGCGCATCGGTCAATCGTCGGCTGCGGGCGAACCGAAGGCAAGGAGGGCCGGGTAAAGGTTCCGGCACGCTTGGATCACGCTTGATCAACTGCCGGGAGCGCGGTCCAGCTGGTCGACCGGAACCTCCTGTTTGAGGAAGCTGCGCGACGACAGGTACGCCCGGAAGTAGTCCCGATGGTCGTCGCAGGTGAGCCAGACCTTCCGGCGTTGCGGGGTGTGGATCTGCGGGTTGTTCCACAGCATGCCGAAGGTCGCGTCCGCGTTGCAGCCCTGCCGGGAACAGATCAGCGCGCCGACCGGGTCGGCCGCAGACGTGGTGTCGGTCATTTTCCGGTCAGGGGCGCGGTGTCTGCTGAGCAGACCCGTTTCCCCATCCCCCTTTCAATCCGTGCGTGCGGTTTTCCCGCACACGGCTTACCGATGATCTTCTAGACATGGTTACGCTGCCTTCGGGTAGCGGATGGTGCCGCGAAGCCGGTGCAGGCCGTGACCGTTAAACCACTCCTCGGTCCACCGATCGGCCTGGCCAGCACGCAGATTGCGGCCCCGCTTTTTAACCATCAAGCGAAACAGCCTCCAGGCATGCTCGGCTTGCGCCGCGCGGTTGTGGCAGCGGCAGGACGCCGTTATCAGCTCGTCGCCGGCTACAGCAAGCGATGACCTGCCGGGGTAGTTGGACCGGGCAAGCCCGGTCATGCCCTCGCGCTTACCCACTTCACACGCGTGATCAAAGTTGGGGCCCTTTCCTCCCGGCGCCAGACTGTGTGCACGTGCCGCCTCCCATACCCCGGAGAGACCCGACGAGCTGACCCCGGACCGGGGCTCGACGGACATGGCCTTCGCCGTGAGATGAGCGGCTCGACTCTCCCGTTGTAACGCGGCTGCAGAGTTCGCCTAACGCTACGGCCCGCGCAGTTGCTCCCTCCGAAGAGGCTCTTGACACCCCGCTCAGCCCGCCGCCTCTCGACGACGAACCGCGGCCTGCTACCCGGCGCTCCGGTGCCTACCGGGACGGGACTCCCACCCGCCAGTCCAGCCCAACTTTCAGGACGCAACATCACCATCCAATCTAAGTCGGCCCGTCTTCGCCGGGTCAACCGTTGCGGGCTGTTGAAGAACCGGCTGGACCGTCCGGCGGAGAAACTTCACGACATCGTGCACTCCGGCGTGTCCTGGCCGAGGTCGCCGCCCAGGACGGCGGCCACCTGTACCCCCGACCCGGCCAAGGAATGACCGGAGACGGCCGTCACCACCCGGGCCGCACCAGCCACCGGCAGCCACTGACGTAGGCGTAACCGAGCGCCCAACCGGCCAGCACGTCGGACGGGTGGTGCACGTTGAGGATCACCCGCCCGGCGCCGACCGCCAGCACGATCAGCGCACCCACCGCGACGGCCACCGCGCGGGCCGGCCGGTTCAGCAGCGGCAGCAGCACGGTCAGCAGCGCCAGCACCCCGATCATCACGCCCAGCGCGTGCCCGGACGGAAACGACGACGACGCGGCGCCCACCAGTGCGGTCACCGGCCGGGGCCGGTCGGCCAGCCCCTTGGCGATCCGGGTCAGGAACTCGCAGAGCTCGACACTGATCGCCAGGAACAGCACCACCCGCAGCCGGCGCATCGCCAGCGCCACCAGCATCACCACCGCCCCGACCACCCGGAAGGTGACCGGGGCGAACACCGTGCACACGCCGTCCCAGAACCGCACCCAGTCCGGGTGCTTGATCCCGACGTGGTGGCTCGCGCTCAGCGCCGACGAGTCGATGCCGGCCAGCCAGCCCCAGCCCTGCCGATAGCCGACCCACAGCGCCGGGTAGACCACCAGCGCCGCCAGCGGGAGAAGCCATCCGGGTCGCACCCTGCGCAGCTGCATCGCTGCGATTTCTATCATGGCTGGGTGGCCGACCACGCGTTCGACCCGGCCGAGCGCCGGGCGGTGTATCGGGTGATCGCCGAGCGCCGCGACATGCGCCGGTTCGTCGCCGGCAGCACCGTCGACGCCGACGTGCTGACCCGGCTGCTGCACGCGGCGCACGCCGCGCCGAGTGTCGGCCTGATGCAGCCGTGGCGGTTCATCCGGATCACCGACGGCGCGCTGCGCGCGCGGATCCACACCCTGGTCGACGACGAGCGCCGGCTCACCGGCCGCGCACTCGGCCACCGCGAACAGGAGTTCCTGGCGCTGAAGGTGGAGGGTGTCCGCGACTGCGCCGAACTGTTCGTGGTGGCCCTCTGCGACGGCCGGCAAGCCCATGTCTTCGGCCGGCGCACCATGCCGCAGATGGACCTGGCGTCGGTGTCCTGCGCGATCCAGAACCTGTGGCTGGCGGCCCGCGCCGAAGGCCTGGGCATGGGCTGGGTCTCGCTCTTCGATCCGGACCGGCTCGCCGAGCTGCTGGCCATCCCCGCCGGAGCCGAACCGGTGGCGATCCTGTGCCTGGGACCGGTACCGGCGTTCCCGGATCGTCCCGCACTGGAGCTGGACGGCTGGACGCATCCGCAACCGCTGGCCGACGTCGTCTCCGAGAACGCCTGGCCGGCGACGCCGTGACGACTCTCGACGACGAGGCCGCGCGGGTCACCGAGATCTGGTCGCGGTTGGGGCTGCCCGGAATCGTCGACGTGCACACCCATTTCATGCCGAAAGCGGTGCTGGACAAGGTGTGGCGGTACTTCGACTCGGCCGGCCCACTGGTCGGACGGCACTGGCCGATCGGCTATCACGACGCGATGACCGCCCTGGCTCGGCTGCCCGGGGTCGACGACGATTGGCTGCGCAACGTGTTCTACCGCAACGCGGCC
>NZ_JBYCLB010000394.1:0-3607 GCF_057473705.1 Mycobacterium sp. TH-M15
CGGGGGTGCTGTGGGCTGGGGCGGCCTCCCGGCGCCGTCCCCGCCGCGGGGGCCCGCGGCTCCCCCGACCGGCTCGAATCGGCGGCCCACCGGGTGATCCTGGCCGACTGCGGCCGGGACTCCGCGGTGACCGACGCGTTCGCGCAGGCCGCCGCCGACCCCGACCTGCCGCCGGTGGGGCTGGTCCTGTTCGCGGCGAAGGCCGCCTTCGACGGCTCGGATCTGGACACCGCCGGCGACGATGCGGTGACCCGCGGGCGTGAGCTGGCCTGGGCCGTCACCGCGGCGGTTCAGACGGTCATCCGGGGCTGGCACGACACCGCGCCCCGGCTGTGGCTGGTCAGCCGCGACGGGCTGCCGGTGCGCGACGGCGAGCGGGGCGACCCGGCGATCGGCGCGCTGACGGGCCTCGTCCGGGTGCTGGCCTACGAGCATCCCGAGCTGCGCGCCACCCTGGTGGACCTGGGCTCGTCGGCCGATGCGCCCGGTGCCGACGTCTCGGCGCTGCTGAGCGAGCTGGCGATGGCCGGCACCGACGACACCGTCGCCTGGCGCGACGGAGAGCGGTACGTCGAACGGCTCCGTCGTGCCACGCTGAGCGCCGGCGGCTCCGGGCCGACCGTCCGGCCGGACGGCGCCTACCTGGTCACCGGCGGTCTGGGCGGCATCGGCCTGGCGGTGGCCCGCTGGCTGGCCGACCGCGGCGCCGGCCGGATCGTGCTGAACAGCCGATCGGCGCCCTCCGACGAGCAGCGGGCGGTGCTGGCCGAGCTGGAGACCCGCACCCAGGTCGCGGTCGTCGGCGGCGACAGCGCCGCCGCCGGGGTGGCCGAGCGGGTGGTCGAGGCCGCCGAAGCGACCGGCCTGGTGCTGCGCGGCGTGATCCACGGTGCCGCGGTCATCGACGACCAGATCGTCGCGGGGCTGGACCGGGAGAGCCTGCAGCGGGTCTGGGCGCCGAAAGCCGCCGGCGCGCTTCGGTTGCACGTGGCGACCGCCGGACGCGACCTCGACTGGTGGGTCGGGTTCTCCTCGACGTCGTCGCTGCTCGGCGCGCCCGGGCAGGCGGCCTACGCCGCCGCGAGCGCCTGGCTGGACGGGCTGGTCGCCTGGCGGCGCGCCGCCGGCCTGCCGGCCCTCACCATCAACTGGGGTCAGTGGTCGCAGATCGGCGTCGCCCGCGCCCTGACGTTCAGCGCGCTGGACCCGATCGCCCCGGCGGAAGGCATCGAGGCGCTGGAAGCGGTCCTCGCCGGCGACCTCGGCCGGGTCGGGGTGGCCCGGCTGCGGATGGACCGGGCCGCCGCCGCCTTCCCGGAGCTGCGCCGGCTCGGCTACGTCAGCCTGCTCGCCGCCGAACTCGACGTCGCGGCCGACGACGACTGGGCGGGACCGGACGCGCTGCGCCAGCTGGGTGCCGGCGAGGTCCACCGGGCGGTCGTCGACCAGCTGACCCGGCGGATCACCGCTATCATGGGCTACCCGCGCAACAGCACCGTCGACGCGGCCCGACCGCTGACCGAGCTGGGGTTGGACTCGCTGATGGCGGTGCGGATCCGCAACACGGTGCGCGGCGACTTCGGGGTCGAGCCGCCGGTGGCGCTGCTGCTGCAGGGCGCGTCGCTGAGCGATCTGGCCACCGACCTGATCCGTCAACTCGGCATCGGTGAACCCGACGCCGCCGAGGGCGCCGACGACCTCGGCGACCAGGCCCAGCGCGCCGCCGCCCGGCGGCGCCGGGCCGCGGCCCGACGCAGAGTAGGAGACCTGGCATGACCGCCGCCCGTGAACTGCCGTCCAACGCCGTCGCCGTGGTCGGCATGGCCGCCCGGCTCCCCGGCGCCCGGACGGTGTCGGAGTTCTGGCGCAATCTGCGCGACGGTGTGGAGTCCATCGTCGACCTGTCCGAGACGGAGCTGCGGGCCGCCGGCATCGGCGACGCGGCGCTGGCCAACGAGGCCTACGTGCGACGGGCCGCGCTGCTGGACGGGATCGAGGAGTTCGACGCCGACTTCTTCGGCTTCACCCCGCAGGCCGCCCGCACCACCGACCCGCAGCACCGGCTGTTCCTGCAGACCGCGTTCCACGCGCTGGAGGACGCCGGCTACGACCCGTCGGCGCTGGAGGGCGCCGGAAGCACCGTCGGCGTCTACGGCACCAGCACCACCAGCGGCTACCTGCTGCACAACCTGATGTCGCACGGCGACCCGAACCGGATCATCGGCCAGGGCGTGAGCTTCGAGATGGTCAACCTGTCACTGCACAACGACAAGGACTACCTGGCCACCCGGGTGGCGCACCAGTTCAACCTGCGCGGCCCCGCGCTGTCGGTGCAGACCGCCTGTTCGTCGGCGCTGGTCGCGGTGCATCTGGCCTGCCAGAGCATCCTCAACGGCGAATCCGAGCTGGCCCTGGCCGGCGGGGCGTCGCTGCGGGTCCCGCACCGGGTCGGGTACTGGCACGAGGCCGGGTCGATGGTGTCGGCGAGCGGGCACTGCCGGCCGTTCGACGTGCGCTCCGACGGCACCGTCTTCGGCAGCGGCGTCGGTGTGGTGGTGCTCAAGGCGCTGGAGGACGCGGTCGCGGCCGGCGACCGGATCCACGCGGTGATCCGCGGGTCGGCGCTGAACAACGACGGCGCCACCAAGATGACCTACGCCGCGCCGAACGCCGCGGGGCAGGCCCGGGTCGTCGCCGAAGCGCACGCCATCGCCGACGTCGACGCCGCCACCATCGGCTACGTGGAGACGCACGGCACCGGCACCCCGCTCGGTGACCCGATCGAGATCGAAGGCCTGCGGAAGGCGTTCGGCGTGTCCACGACGAGCCGCAGCGGGCCCTGCTACCTCGGCTCGGTGAAGTCCAACATCGGCCATCTGGAGTCCGCGGCCGGCATCGCCGGGCTGATCAAGACCATCTTGTGTCTGCAACACCGGGCGATCCCGGCGACCCTGCACTACACCAGCCCGAACCCGGAGCTGCACCTGGACCGCGGACCGTTCGCGGTGCGCGCCGAGTACGGCCGGTGGGAGTCCGACGGGGTGCGCCGGGCCGGGGTCAGCTCGTTCGGGGTGGGCGGCACCAACGCGCACGTGGTGGTGGAGGAGTGGCCGGAGACCGACCCGGCGGCCGGGGAGACGCCCGGGCCGCAGGTGCTGCTGCTCTCGGCGCGCAGCCAGGCGGCGCTGCACCAGGCCCGGACCGCGCTCGCCGCGGAGTTGTCCGAATCCGACGCGGCCGACCTGGCCGACGCCGCCCACACGCTGGGCCGTCGCCGCCGGGAGCCGGTCCGGCTGGCGGCCGTGGTCGGCGACCGGTTGGACGCGGTGACCGCGCTGGAAGCCGACGAGCACGACAACGTTTTCATCGGCGAATCCGTGTCGGGGGCAGCCGATTCCGACGGCGCGCAACGGGTGGTCTTCCTGTTCCCGGGCCAGGGCGCCCAGCACGTCGGCATGGCCCGCGGCCTCTACGAGACCGAACCGGTCTTCGCCGAACACTTCGACCGGTGCGTGGAAGGCTTCCGCACCGAGTTCGACACCGACCTGCGGGCCGCGGTCTTCGACGGCACCGCGCAGAGCCTGGACAGCACCGAGCGGACCCAGCC
>NZ_JBYCLB010000395.1:0-2153 GCF_057473705.1 Mycobacterium sp. TH-M15
TAAACTGGCTAACAGTAAATCGCTCACAGTTACGTCGCGCGAAAGGTTTGGGTACATGACACGCACCGATAACGACACCTGGGATCTGTCGACCAGCGTCGGCGCCACCGCCACCATGGTGGCCGCCGGCCGAGCCCGGGCCACCCGGGCCGGGGTGATCGACGACCGGTTCGCCGAACCGCTGGTGGCGGCGGTCGGCATCGACTTCTTCACCCGCTGGGCCGACGGCGAGTTGGACAGCGCCGAGGTCGACGTCCCCGGCCAGCCGTGGGGCATGCAGACCATGACCGACCTGCTGGCGGCCCGCACCCGGCACATCGACCGGTTCCTGGCCGATGCGACCGGAGCCGGAATCCGGCAGGTGGTGCTGCTGGCCTCCGGCCTGGACGCCCGCGGCTACCGGCTGGCCTGGCCCTCCGCGCCGGCCCGGACCATCGTGTACGAGATCGACCAACCGCAGGTCATCGCGTTCAAGCGGGCGGCGCTGGCCGACCTGGGCGCCGAACCCACCGCCGACCTGCGGGCGGTCGGGATCGACCTGCGCCACGACTGGCCCGCCGCGCTGCGGCAGGCCGGGTTCGATACCGCAGCGCCCACCGCCTGGGTGGCCGAGGGTCTGCTGGCGTTCCTGCCGCCGGCGGCCCAGGATCGGCTACTCGACGACGTCACCGAGCTGAGCGCCGACGGCAGCCGCCTGGTGGCCGAGATATTCCTGGCCTCCGCCGACGCCGAGCAGATCCAGAACACCGTCGCCCAGCGCTGGTACCAGCACGGCCTGGACATCGAGCTGGACGATCTCGCCTACCCCGAGCAGCGGGCCGACGTGGCGACCTATCTGAGCGGCCACGGCTGGCGGACGACGAAAACGCAGCTGCCCGAGCTGCTCGCCGACGCCGGACTGGCGGTACCGGACGGGCCGGCCGGCACCGGGTCCGTCGCCGACAACTACTACTGCACCGCGACGCTGCACCGCTGAGCCGGCCGCCCCGGTTGGTCATTGCGCGAGTTTCACCACCCGGTTGTTGCTCGGCCTCCCGCTGCATCCGCGCGCGCAGCACCGGGTCTCCGGAGTACTGCGGGTAGATCAGCTTGACCGCGACGACGCGGCCCTTGCGGACGTCCTCCGCCTCATAGACCTCGCCCATTCCGCCGCGGCCCAGCAATCGGACCAAGCGGTACGGCCCGAAGTCCGACCCGGCCCGCGAACCGGACTCACCGTCGGTCACGACCGCTCCCCGGCTGGGCGGTCAGCCACCGGGTACTTTCACCACCCGGTCGTTGCCGCGGTCGGCGACGTAGACGCCGCCGTGGTTGTCGACGGCCACGGCCAGCGGGGTGTTCAGGCCCACGAACGGCAGCACGTTCGGGATCAGCGCCCCGTCCCCGAGCCGCAGCACCTTGTTGCTGTCCCGTTCGGTGACGTAGACGCTGCCGGTGTCGTCTGCCGCGATGCCCCACGGCGAGACGATCCCGGCGAACGGCAGCACCTGCTGCTGCGTCGATCCGCTGACCAGTTTCAGCACCCGGTTGTTGCCGGTATCGGTGACGTAGACGTTCCCCGACCGGTCCACCGCCACGCCGTCCGGATTCTGCAGTCCGGTGAACGAGAGCACGATCTGGGTGTTGGACCCGGCGTCGAGCTTGATCACCAGGTTGTTGCCCCGATCGGCGACGTAGACGTTCCCGTCGGAGTCCACCGCCACCCCCTCCGGGCTGTCCAGCCCGCTGAACGGCAGCACCGTCTGCTCCGTCGACCCGGGCTCGAGCTTCACCACCCGGTTGTTGAAGTCGGAGAAATACACCGCGCCTCTGCCGTCCACCGCCACGCCGCGCGGCTGGTACACCCCGGTCACCGGCAGGGTGATCGGGGAGGCCGAACCGGCCGGCAGTTTGAGCACCTGGCCGGCGGTGTCCTGGCTGGTGACGTAGACGTTGCCGACGGAGTCCACCGCCACCCCGCCGGGCGAGAGCCGAAAGTCGAGATCGTTGAACGGCAACACACTCTGCGGAGGTGCCGCCGCCGGCTCGTCATGCGACGGCCGGGCGATCAGGTATCCGAACGCGGTGACCACCCCGCCGACGGCCAAAGCGGCGGTGCCGACCAGGATCGGCTTACGCAGCCGCCGCACCAGGCGCGCCCCGGGCAGACGCCG
>NZ_JBYCLB010000396.1:0-5523 GCF_057473705.1 Mycobacterium sp. TH-M15
CACCGCCTGCACCACCGCCCCGCAGCTCGGCGAGCACCCGCCCGAACCGCACCCGGTGCTGCCGGCCACCCCGTGGCGACACACCCACCACTGGATCCCGGCGGCGTCGACCACCCCGGTGGCCGGCCATCCGCTGCTCGGTTCCGGGGTCACCGACCCCAGCACCGGCACCCGGATCTGGCAGCGCACCCTGAGCCCGGACTTCCTCTGGCTCGGCGACCACCGGGTCGACGAGATGTGCGTGCTGCCCGGCGCGGCCTACGCCGAGCTGGCGCTGGCCGCGGCAACCGACGCGTTCGGTGCGGACGACGAAAACCCATGGGCCATCGTCGATCTGCGGCTTAGCCAGGTGCTGCCGATCGGCGAGGCGACGTCGGTGGTCACCACGCTGCGCGGTGGCGAGCCCCGGCCGACCGTCGAGATCCGCTCCGGCGGCGACGAATCCGGCTGGACGCTGCACGCCAGCGCTGTCCTGGAACGCGGCGGAGCACCGGCCCCCGAGCCGTTCGGCGCCGACCGAAACGGTGCCACCGAGTCGCCCGTCGAGGACCTCTACCAGCGGCTGCGCGGCGCCGGCCAGCAGCACGGCCCGGCGTTTCGCGGCATCACCGGCCTGACCCGGCTGGCCTCCGGGGCCGCCCGGTCCACCGTGCGGCTGCCGGCCGAGGCCAGGCAGGGGTCGCGGCACTTCGTCGTGCACCCGGTGATGCTGGACGTCGCGTTGCAGACCCTGGGTGCCACCCGGGTGGCCACCGAACTGACCGACCGGGACGGTGCCGGCGCCGGCGCGGTGGTGCTCCCGGTCCGGCTGGCCGGGGTGCGGGTCTACGGCGACGTCACCGAGGGCATCTCGGCGCTGGCCACCTTGGCGCCGACGGCCGATCCGGACCGGTTCACCGGGCGGGTGCGGCTGCTCGGCGACGCCGACCGGGTGCTGCTGGACGTCGACGAGGTCGAGATGGTGGCGCTGCGCCCCGGCGCCGGCAGTGAGCTGGCCGGCCGGGTCTTCACCCTGGCCTGGGAGCCGGCGGAGCTGGACATCCCGGCCGCGGGCCCGGACGCGGTGCTGCTGATCGGCGACCCCGACGATCCCCTGCTCGCCGCCGCGCAGGCCCAGCTGGCCGGCCACACCGCCCAGTGCCACACCGTCCCGCCCGGCGACAACGCCGCGCTGCGGGCCGCATTCGCCCGAAAAGACGTGGCGGTCCAGGCGGTCGCGCTGATCTGCCCGCAGCGGCGCACCGACCAGGCCCGCTCCGAGCGGGAGCAGCTGGACCTGGCGCAGTCGCGCACCCTGCTGGTTGCCGACATCGTCAAGACCCTCTCGCAGGTCGGCCTGCGCGACAGCCCGCGGCTCTTCGTGGTGACCCGCGGCGCCCAGCAGGTGACCGACGGCGAGCCGGTGACCCTGGCGCAGGCCGCGCTGCGCGGCATCGCCCGGGTGCTCACCTTCGAGCACTCCGAACTGCGGCCGACCACCGTCGACCTCGACCCGGACGGCACGGAAGCGGCCGGCGCGCTGGTGCGCGAGCTGCGGGCCGACGCCCCGCACGACGAGGTGGCGGTGCGCGGCGGGCAGCGGTACGTGCACCGGGTGGTCCGGCTGCCGGTCGCCGCCGACGGCGCGCTGCCGGCGGACCCGCGCCCGGTCGCCGTCGACCTCGGCGGAGACGGCGCCATCCGGCTGCGCACCGACCAGCCCGGCCGGCTGGACGCGCTCGCCACCCACGCCGTGCGGCGCACCCCGCCGGACGACGACCAGATCGAGATCCGGGTGGCCACCGCCGGACTGAACTTCAGCGACGTCCTCAAGGCGATGGGGCTGTACCCGACGCTGGACGGCGCCGCCCCGGTGATCGGCAGCGAATGCGTCGGGCGGGTCACCCGTCGCGGCGGCGCGGTCGATTCGGTGCAGGTCGGTCAGCGGGTGATCGCGTTCGGCCCGGGCGCGTTCGGCAGCCACCTGACCACCGCCGCCGACCTGGCGGTGCCGATCCCCGACCAGCTCTCCGACAGCCAGGCCGCCGCGCTCGGCATCGCCTACCTGACCGCCTGGTACGCGCTGCGTGAGGTGGCCCGGCTGGCCCCCGGAGAACGGGTGCTGATCCACTCGGCGACCGGCGGCGTCGGCCTGGCGGCGGTCTCCATCGCCACCATGATCGGAGCCCGGATCTACACCACGGCCGGCTCGGAATCCAAGCGGGAGTTGTTGGCCGGCATGGGCGTCGAGTACGTCGGCGACTCGCGCAGCGTGGCGTTCGCCGACGAGATCCTGGCCGCCACCGACGGCGAGGGCGTCGACGTCGTGCTGAACTCCCTTGCCGGGGAGGCGATCCGGCGCGGCGTGCAGATCCTCGCGCCCGGCGGGCGGTTCGTCGAGCTGGGCAAGCGCGACGTCTACGCCGACGCCCAGCTTGGGCTGGCCGCCCTGGCCAAGAGCGGCTCGTTCGCGGTGGTCGACCTCGACTTGAACCTGCGCCGGCAGCCGCGGCACTACCGACGGCTGCTGGCCGAGCTGCTGGACCACGTGGTGGCCGGCGAGCTGACCATCCCCCCGGTCACCGAGTTTGGCCTGGCCGACGCCGCCGACGCGTTCCGGCTGATGGCCGCCGGCAACCACGTCGGCAAGATCGTCCTCACCGTCCCCGCGGCGGGCAGCATCACCGCGGTCGCGGCGCCGCCGGCCGCGCCGCCGGTGGACCCGGCCGGCGGCTACATCGTGGTCGGCGGCATGGGCGGTCTGGGCTTCGTCGCCGCCCGCTGGCTGGTCGAACAGGGCGCCGGCCTGGTGGTGCTCAACGGCCGCTCCGCGCCGACCGCCGAGGTGGCCGCGGCGATCGCCGAACTCGCCGAGCCCGGCCGGGTGCAGGTGGTCACCGGCGACATCGCCGAGCCGGTGACGGCGACCCGGCTGGTCGCCGCCGTCCAGGCCGCCGGGCTGCGGCCGGCCGGGGTGCTGCACAGCGCGATGGTGCTCGACGACGAGACCGTGCTGAACATCTCCGGGCCGGCCACCGCGCGGGTGTTCGCCTCGAAGGTGCCCGGCCACTGGTGGCTGCACCGGGCCACCGCCCACCTCGACCTGGACTGGTGGCTGAGCTTCTCGTCGGCGGCCTCGATGCTGGGCTCGCCCGGGCAGGGCGCCTACGCCGCCGCGAACGCCTGGGTGGACGGCCTGATCGCCCACCGCCGGGCGAATGGCCTGCCGGCCAACGGCATCAACTGGGGCCCGTGGGCCGAGGTGGGTCAGGCGCAGTTCCTGGCCGATCTCGGCTTCTCGATGATCACCGCGGAGCTGGGCCTGGCGGCGATGCGCCAGGTGCTGCTCGCCGACCGGGGCCGCACCGGGGTGTTCCACGTCGACGTCCGGCAGTGGTTCCAGTCGTTCCCGGCCGCCGAGCGGTCCACCCTCTTCGCCGGACTGGCCGAATCGGCGACGCCGAGCCGGCGCGGCCAGAGCCGGGTCCGCGCCGAACTGGACGCGGCCGCGCCGGCCGAGCGTCCCGGGCTGCTGGCCGCGGCGATCGCCGGCGAGATCCAGGGGGTGCGGCGCTGCACCGATCCACTCGACCACCACCAGTCGATCGAGTCGCTCGGCCTGGACTCGCTGATGGCGCTGGAGCTGCGCAACCGGCTGGAATCCGCCCTGGACATCACCCTGCCGGTCGCCCTGGTCTGGGCGTATCCGACCGTCGCGGCGCTGGCCGGGGCGCTCTGCGAGCGGATGGGTTATCAGGCCGACCGGCCCGACCCGGCCGCCACCGCCGAGACCGGGGACGAGGTGTCGCTCTCCGACGAAGACGCCGGCCTGCTGGCCGACTTCGTCGCCGCCGGCGAACTCGAGGTTCAGACAGGAGCGCCACGACCATGACCAGCCTCGCCGAAGCGGCCGCCAAACTCTCCCCGCAGGCGCGGGAGGCGATGGCCCGCGAACTGATCCGGGTCGGCACCGTCTTCCCGGTCGACCGGGTGGCCGAGCCGGTGGCGGTGATCGGGCTCGGCTGCCGGCTGCCCGGCGACGTGGCCGGCCCGGAGAGCTTCTGGCGGATGCTGCTCGGCGGGGTGGACGCGATCAGCGAGGTGCCGGCCGACCGCTGGGACGCCGACGAGTTCTACGACCCGGATCCGCTGACGCCGGGCCGGATGACCACCAAGTGGGGCGGCTTCCTCTCCGACGTCGCCGGCTTCGACGCCGACTTCTTCGGCATCACCCCGCGGGAGGCCGCCGCGATGGACCCGCAGCAGCGGGTGCTGCTGGAGGTCGCCCACGAGGCGCTGGAACACGCCGGCATCGCGCCGGACTCGTTGGGCGGCAGCCGAACCGGGGTGATGATGGGGCTGTCCACCTGGGACTACACCCTGCTCAACGTGGAGGGTGCCGCGGTCAACGGGGAAGGCGCCGGGCAGACCGACGCCTACATCGGCACCGGCAACACGCACAGCACCGCGGTGGGCCGGATCTCCTACCTGCTCGGCCTGCAGGGTCCGTCGCTGGCGGTGGACACCGCCTGCTCGTCGTCGCTGGTCGCCATCCACCTGGCCTGCCAGAGCCTGCGGCTGCGGGAGAGCGACCTGGCGTTGGCCGGCGGGGTGCAGCTGTCGCTGTCGCCGTTCACCAGCATCACCCTGTCGAAATGGTCGGCGCTCTCGCCGCGCGGCCGGTGCCAGAGCTTCGACGCCGACGCCGACGGGTTCGTCCGCGGCGAGGGCGCCGGGGTGGTGGTGCTCAAGCGGCTCGCCGACGCCGAGCGCGACGGCGACCGGGTGCTGGCGGTGGTGCGCGGCTCGGCGGTCAACCACGACGGCCGGTCCAGTGGGCTGACCGCACCCAACGTGCTGGCCCAGCGCGACGTGATCACCGACGCGCTGCGGATGGCCGGGGTGGCCCCCGACGCGGTGAACTACGTCGAAGGGCAGGGCACCGGCACCGTGCTCGGCGACTCGATCGAGTTGGAGGCGCTGACCACCACGTACGGCCGCGGCCAGAGCCGGTGCGCGCTGGGCGCGGTGAAGACCAACCTGGGCCATCTGGAGGCCGCCGCCGGGGTGGTCGGCTTCATCAAGGCGGTGCTGACCCTGCAGCACGGCGAGATCCCGCGCACCCTGCACTTCTCCCGGTGGAACCCGGCCGTCGACGCCGCCACCACCCGGCTGTTCGTCCCCACCGAGAACACCGCCTGGCCGGAGAGCGCCGGGCCGCGCCGCGCCGCGGTGTCGGCGTTCGGTCTCGGCGGCACCAACGCGCACGTGGTGCTGGAGCAGGCCCCGGCCCGACCGGCCGCCCCGGCGGCGCCCCAGCCGGCGGTGGTGACCCTGGTGGTCTTCGGCAAGTCCGACGAGCGGATCGCGGCGACCGCGGCGGTGCTCGCCGACTGGCTGCAGACCGACGGCGCCCAGGTGCCGCTGGCCGATGTCGCGCACACGCTGAACCACCACCGCAGCCGGGCCGGCCGGTTCGCCACGGTGACCGCCGCCGACCACGCTCAGGCGCTGGCCGGCCTGCGGGCGCTGGCCGGCGGCGAG
>NZ_JBYCLB010000397.1:0-3703 GCF_057473705.1 Mycobacterium sp. TH-M15
TCCGGGTGTGGGGGAGGTCAGTTGCCGGGGAGCAGCCGGCCCAGCAGTCCTGCGCCGCGTGCGTACGGTCCGGGGAAGTGCCGCTTGAGGTGCCAGATGATGTGGGCGTCGAACTGCGGCAGCACGTACAGCCGGCCCTTGTCGTGGGCGTCGAGGGTTTGCGCGGCGACCTTGTCCGGGGACAGGCCGGTCCACGACATCAGCCGGTCGGCCAGGCCGGTCGCGCCGGCGGTGATCCGGCCGTCCTTGGCGACGTTGGTCTTGACGAATGTCGGGCAGAGCACGGTGACGGTGATCCCGGTGCCGCTCAGCTCGGCGGCGAGGGTCTCCGACAGGCTCATGACGCCGGCCTTCGAGACGTTGTAGGGGCCCATCACCGGGGCTGCGGCGAACCCGGCGGCCGAGGCGACGTTGATGATCCCGCCGCGCCCGGCCTCCCGCAGCTGCGAGGTGAACAGCTCGCAGCCGTAGATGACCCCCCACAGGTTGATCCCGAGCGCCCAGTTCCAGTCGTCCAGGCCGATCTCGCCGATCGGCCTGCCGCCGATGCCGACCCCGGCGTTGTTGATCACCAGCGTCGGCGGCCCGCAGAACACCTCCCGGGCGTGCTCGGCCAGAGCCTCCACCTCGCTGCGTGACGAGACGTCGCAGGTGACCGCGCGACCGGCGCCCGTGCCGAGGTCGGCGATGAGCTTGGTGGTCTCGGTGGCCCGCTCGGCGTCGACGTCGGCGCAGATGACCTCGCCGCCGCGGTGGGCGAGTTCGAGCGCGAACGCCCGCCCGATGCCGCTTCCGGCGCCGGTGACGACCGCTTTGGCGTCGACCGAGATCGGTTGGCGCTTGGAGATCGTCAGGAAGTCGGGGAGGGGCAGCGAGCGGGACCGCATGGAATGAAACGACACCAGAGACCGTGCCAGTTGTCAATGGCGCGGTGTGCGATGGCGGTATGGTCTGGAACACGTCGACCCGGGCGTGGTGTCCGTCGGCACTCTCCAGTCGGTGATCGCAGTAGACCAGACCCGCCCCACGTCAACGCCTGTTCAGCCCCGGGTATCGGCGGTACCGCCGAGCATCCGCCACAGGAACGAGTAACTCAGCGCCGCCTTGAATGCGGCCTGGGCGTTGTCGGCCGCCCCGCCGTGACCGCCCTCGATGTTCTCGTAGTAGTGCACCCGGTGCCCGGCCGCCGCCAGCGCGGCGGCCATCTTGCGGGCGTGGCCGGGGTGAACCCGGTCGTCGCGGGTGGAGGTGGTGATCAGCACCGGTGGGTACTTGCGATCGGCTGAGGGCGAAATATTGTGGTACGGCGAGTATTCGGAGATGAACGCCCAGTCGTCTGGATCGTCCGGGTTGCCGTACTCGGCCACCCAGGAGGCGCCGGCGAGTAACAGGTGGAAGCGGCGCATGTCCAACAGCGGCACCTGACAGACCAGCGCGCCGAACAGCTCCGGATAGCCGGTGAGCATGATGCCCATCAGCAGGCCGCCGTTGCTTCCGCCCTGGGCGCCGAGCTGTGAGACGGTGGTGATGCCGCGGTCCACCAGATCGGCGGCGACGGCGGCGAAGTCTTCGGCCACCAGATGCCGGTTCTCCCGCATCGCCTGGGTGTGCCAGCCCGGTCCGTACTCACCGCCGCCGCGGATGTTCGCCAACACGTAGCTGCCGCCGCGGGCCAGCCACAGCCGACCGAGCACGCCGTCGTAGCCCGGGGTGCGGGCCACCTCGAAACCGCCGTAGCCGCCCAGCAGCGTCGGCCCGGCGGCATCCGGCGGGCGCACCACGAAGTAGGGGATCGAGGTGCCGTCGGCCGAGGCGACGAAATGCTGGGTGACGCTGACGCCCTCGGCGTCGAAGAACGCCGGCGCGGATTTGATCTCGGCCAGCTCGCCGCCGGCGACACCGTGCAGCAGCCGAGACGGCGTGTCGAAACCGCTGGAATCCAGAAAAATCTCCCCGTCGGTGCAGTCGGTGTCGTCGGCGGCGACGACCACGGTGTTGGTGTTGGCCGGCACACCGCCGACCGGCTGGTGCTCCCAGGTTCCGGGGGTGACGATCGCGACCTGGCTGGCCACGTCGGAGAGCGTGACGATGACCAGCCGATCCCGGGTCCAGGTGTACTGGTGCAGTGCGGTGTGCGCGTCGGGTGCGAACACGATGGCCAGTTCGGCCGTGCCGGCCAGGAACGCGTCGTAGTCGGCGGCCAACAGTGAACCGGCCGAATAGGATTCGGTCCCGATGAACCAGTCGCTGCGCAGCTCGATCAACAACCATTCGCGGTGCACCGACAGGCTGGCGTCGGTGGGCGCGTCGATCCGGATCAACTCCCGGTCGTCACCGGCGCCGCGCAGTTCGTAGACCTGGTCGTTGAAGAAGTCGACCGCCCGCCGCAGCACGGTGCGCCGGAAGCCCGGGGTGCGGTCGACGCCGGCGGCGACCATCACGTCGCTGCGCGACCCGGCGAACACCGTCTCGGCATCGGTCAGCGGTTGGCCGCGACGCCAGCGCTTGGCGATCCGCGGGTAGCCGGACTCGGTCAGCGAGTCGCCGCCGAAGTCGGTGCCGACCAGGACGACGTCCTCGTCCTCCCAGCCGATCGACGTCTTCGCCTCCGGAACGGCGAACCCGGCGGTGACGAAAGCCCGGATAGCCATGTCGAATTCGCGGACGACCGTCGCGTCCGCACCGCCGCGGGAGAGCGAGACCAGCGCCCGGGTGTGGTCGGGCTCGATGACGGCGGCCCCGGCCCAGACCCAGTTCATATCGTCGGTTCGGCTGAGTTCATCTACGTCGATCAGCACGTCCCAGTCCGGGCTGTCGCTGCGGTAGCTGTCCAAGGTGGTGCGCCGCCACAGTCCGCGCGGGTTGGCCGCGTCGCGCCAGAAGTTGTACAGAAACTCACCCCGGCGGCGCACGTACGGAATCCGGGTGTCGGTGTCGAGCACCTCCAGCGCGGCGGCCCGCATCGCCTCGAACTCGTCCGGGCGCTCCTCCCAGAACGTCGCCAGGGTCGGGGCGTTGTGCGCCCGGACCCAGTCCAGGGCCTCGTCGCCGGTGACGTCTTCCAGCCACAGATACGGGTCGTCGGGTTCGGTCCCAGAAGTCTCGGTAGTCACGGAAGCCATAGCCGCCATTGTCTCCTCGACGGTAGTGTGAGTTGGGTAACACCGGCTGTGACAGCAAGAGAGGCTGACCTGAATGACCGTCTTCGCGCGTCCGGGCTCGGCGAACGCACTGATGAGCTACCAGAGCCGCTACGGCAACTTCATCGGCGGCGACTGGGTGACGCCGGTCGGGGGTGAGTATTTCGAGAACGTGACGCCGGTGACCGGCCAGCCGTTCTGCGAGGTGCCCCGTTCCGCCGCGGCCGACATCGACAAGGCCCTGGACGCCGCACACGCGGCGGCGCCGGCCTGGGGCAAGACCGCCCCGGCCGAACGGGCCGAGGTGCTGAACAAGATCGCCGATCGGATCGACGCGCACCGCGAGCGGCTGGCGGTGGCCGAGGTGTGGGACAACGGCAAGCCGATCCGGGAGGCGTTGGCCGCCGACATTCCGGGTGCGGCCGACCACTTCCGCTACTTCGCGGCGGCGATCCGCGCCCAGGAGGGCACGCTGAGCCAGATCGACGACGACACCGTGGCCTACCACTTCCACGAGCCGCTGGGGGTGGTCGGCCAGATCATCCCGTGGAACTTCCCGATCC
>NZ_JBYCLB010000398.1:0-9340 GCF_057473705.1 Mycobacterium sp. TH-M15
AGCTCCCCGAGGTGCCCACCTCCGCCGACGAGATCCGGCGGGTGGTCACCATCTTCCGCGAGCTGCGCGCCGGGGTCACCGCCGACGGCCGCAACAAGCTCAAGCAGCCGTCCGGAACCCTGTCGACCGCCGAGGCGATCTCGGTGGTGACCCAGGGCATCGCGATGTCGGCGCACTTCGGCGACGGCACGCTGCGCCCGGCCGACACGGCGGCCGGCATCGTCGGCGCGGTGGTCAAGGATCCGGTGAGCGACGCGGTGGTCTGGTCGGAGTACCTGGAGGCGGTGGTGCGGGACCGCACGGACTGGGCCGACTTCTACCGGGCGGCCCGCGAGGTGCTGCACCGGTGACGACGGCCGCGGCGCCGGTCCCCGGTGTCCATGTGCTCGGCATCCGCCATCACGGCCCCGGCTCGGCGCGTGCGGTCCTCGCCGAGCTGGACCGGGTCCGCCCGCAAGTCGTGCTCATCGAAGGCCCCGCCGACGCCGACGAGCTCACCGGCCACGCCACCGACCCCCAGCTGCGCCCGCCGGTGGCGATCATGGCCTACGCCGTCGACGATCCGGCCCGGTCGGTCTTCTGGCCGTTCGGCGAATTCTCGCCGGAGTTCCAGGCGATGAAATGGGCCGCCCGCAACGGCGTGCCGGCCCGGTTCTGCGATCTGCCCGGCGGCACGGTGCTGGCCCGGCGGGCCGAGCGGGACGGTCGGGAAGACCCGCCGGCATCCACCGCCCGAGCCGACCCGATCGGCGCGCTCGCCGATGCCGCCGGGTACGACGACCCGGAACGCTGGTGGGACGACGTCGTCGAATCACGCGCCGACGGAACCGGGTTCGCCGCGATCACCGAGGCGATGCGCGCGGTCCGGGACTGCTGCGCGGAGTCCGGCAGTGTCGACGAGCTGGTCGATCGGGAGCGGGAGGCGCACATGCGCCGGGAGCTTCGAAGAGCCGTCCGGGCACACCGGTCGGTGGCGGTGGTCTGCGGCGCCTGGCACGCGCCGGCGCTCTCCGGAAAACTGCCGTCGGCCAGCGGCGATGCGGCGCTGCTTCGCGGGCTGCCGAAGGTGCGGGCCACCTCGGTCTGGGTGCCGTGGACCCACTCCCGGCTCTCGGCGGCGTCGGTGTACGGTGCCGGCGTCGAATCGCCGGGCTGGTACCACCACCTGTTCACCCGGCGCGACCGGCCGCTGGAGACCTGGCTCACCCTGGCCGCGCGGGCGCTGCGCGCGACGGACGTCTTCGTGTCGTCGGCGCACGTCATCGAGGCGGTCCGGCTGGCGACCGCGCTGGCGGCGCTGCGGCGCCGCGCCCACCCGGGCCTGAGCGAGGTCAACGAGGCCACCGAGGCGGTGCTGTGTGAAGGCTCCGCCGCCCGGTTCGCGTTGATCGTGCGGGAGCTGGTGGTCGGCGAGCGGCTCGGCGCCATCCCGGAACACCTGCCGATGGTGCCGCTGCTGGCCGATCTGACCAAGCGGCAGAAGGCGTTGCGGCTGAAGGCCGACCCGGTGGCCAAGCAGCTCACCCTGGATCTGCGCAAGCCGGCCGACCTGCGCAAGTCCCAGCTGCTGCACCAGTTGGCGGCACTCGACATCCCGTGGGGCAGCACGACGTCCGCCCGCGGTCAGGGCACCTTCAAGGAGGCGTGGACGCTGCGGTGGCAGCCGGAGTTCGCGGTGGCGATCGTGATCAACTCGGTGTGGGGCACCACGGTGTACCGGGCGTGCGCGGCGAAGCTGTCCGACGTCGCCGCGAAGGCGACCCGGCTGGGCGCGGTGACCGGGACGATCGAGACCGCGCTGCTCGGTGGCGTCGACGAGGCGGTCCCGGTGCTGCTGGACACCCTCACCGACAAGGCCGCACTGGACCGCGACCTCACCGAGTTGATGGCCGCGCTGCCCGCCCTGGCCCGCTCACTGCGCTACGGCGACGTCCGCCGGACCGACGCCGAAGCGCTGCGCGCGGTCACCACGTCGCTGCTGCGACGCATCTGCGTCGGCCTGCCGGCCACCCTGACCGGGTTGGGGCCGGACGCGGCGGCGGAGATCCTCGAGCCGATCAACGCGGTGACCGACACCGTCGACCTGCTGGAGCCGTCGATTCGCGGCGAATGGCTGGCGGTGGTCGAACGGCTGACCGACCGCGACGACCTCTACCCCGGCCTGCTCGGCCGATTCGTCCGGATCTGCCTGGACGCCGGTGTTTTCACCAGCCTCGTCGCCGCCCGGCACCTGCACCGCGCACTGAGCGCCGGAGCCGCCGCCGACGAGAAGTCCGCGTGGATCGACGGGTTCCTGTCCGGGACCGGCCTGCTGCTGGTGCACGACCGTGAACTGCTCGGCGTGATCGACGGCTGGCCGACCGGCCTGACCGCCGACGAGTTCGTCGACGTGCTGCCGCTGCTGCGGCGGACGTTCGCCACGTTCGACCCCGCGGTCCGCCGCAACATCGCCGGCGCGCTGGACACTCCGCCGCCGCACCGCACGGCGGGTTCGACGTGGACGTCGAACGGGCCCGGCCCGCGGTGCTGGCCGCGGCGGCGATCTTCACCTCGGGGTCGGGCCGTGGACGGTGAACGCGGCCGCCGGTGGCGGCTGGTGCTGGGCGCGAAGACCGAGGCGCTGCCGGCACTGGATGACGCCGACACGGCGATGGACCGCGCGCTGGGGTCGCTGTACGGCGGCGACGAGCGCCGCGGCGGGCTGGGCGGCTCGGCCCCGAAAGTGGCACGCTGGCTGGGCGACATCCGAAAGTACTTCCCCGGCACCGTCGTCCAGGTGATGCAGCGGGATGCGATCGAACGACTGAACCTGACCAGCCTGCTGCTGGAGCCGGAGATGATGCAGAGTGTGGTGCCGGACCTGAGCCTGGCCACCACATTGATCTCGCTCAGCGGAGCCATCCCGGACGAGGCCCGGTCGTCGGCGCGGGCGCTGGTGCGCAAGGTCGTCGACGACCTGGAGCGGCGACTGGCCGACGGGACCCGGACGACGCTGCGCGGGGCGCTGTCCCGCGGAGCGCGGACGCACCGGCCGCTCCCCGCCGACATCGACTGGAACCGGACGATCGCCCGGAACCTCAAGACCTACCAGCCGGATTTGCGCACCGTCGTCCCGGAGGTTGCCGTCGGCTACCGGCGGGCGGGCCGGTCGGTGACCAAGGACATCGTGCTGGCCATCGACCAGTCCGGGTCGATGGCCGAATCGATCGTCTACTCCGCGGTTTTCGGGGCGACCATCGCCTCGATGCGCGCGCTGCGCACGTCGCTGGTGGTGTTCGACACCGAGGTGGTCGACCTCACCGAGCTGCTCAGCGTTCCGGTCGACGTGCTGTTCAGCACCCAGCTGGGCGGCGGTACCGACATCAACCGCGCGATCGCATACTGCCAGAACCTGATCGAGCGACCCGCCGACTCGATCTTCGTGCTCATCTCCGACCTGTACGAGGGCGGCATCCGGGACGAGATGCTGGCCCGGGTCCGCCAACTCGTCGGCTCCGGCGTGCAGGTGATCGTGCTGCTGGCGCTGTCGGACTCCGGTGCGGTCGTTCGACCGGTCGCTCGCCGCCGAGCTGGCCGCGATGGAGATCCCGGCGTTCGCCTGCACCCCGGACGCGTTCCCGGAGCTGTTGGCGCTGGCCATCAACCGCGGTGACATCCGCGGCTGGGCGGAGCACGAAGGGCTCGCCGACCGTGGGATGCAGCCCTGAGCCGAGCCGGTCAGGGGTGCTGGCTGGAGACCGAGATCACCTCGCCGGTCAGGTAGCTGGAGTAGTCGCTGGCCAGGAAGGCGATCGTGGTGGCCACCTCCCACGGTTCGGCGGCCCGGCCGAACGCCTCACCGGCGGCCAGCCGGTCGAGCAGCTCGGTGGAGCTGGTCTTCTCCAGGAACTTGTGCCGGGCGATGCTCGGCGAGACCGCGTTGATCCGCACCCCGTACTCGGCGGCCTCGATCGCGCTGCACCGGGTCAGCGCCATCACCCCGGCCTTGGCCGCGGCGTAGTGCGACTGGGAATGCTGGGCCCGCCAACCCAATACGCTGGCGTTGTTGACGATCACCCCGCCGTGCGGGACGCCGCGGAAGTAGCGTAGCGCCGCACGGGTCGCCCGCATCACCGAGTTCAGCGTCACGTCGAGCACCCGGTCCCACTCGTCGTCGGCCATCTCGACCACCGGGGTCTGCCCGCCGAGGCCGGCGTTGTTGACCAGCACGTCGATCCGGCCCAGCCGCTCGGCCGCCCCGGTGATCAGCGCGTCCACCGCCGCCGACGAGGTGACGTCGCAGGGGATGGCCGCCACCCGGCCCAGCCCGAGGCCGGCCAGCTCGTCGTGGGTCTCGTTCAGCCGGCGTTCGTGGTAGTCGGAGACGACGACGTCGGCGCCTTCCAGCAGCGCCCGCCGCGCGGTGGTCGACCCGATGCCGGTGCCGGCCGCGGCGGTCACCACCACCACCTTGCCGGTCAGCAGGCCGTGTCCGGCAATCTCTTCCGGTGCTGCCGCCAAGTCAGAAGACGGGCTCATCCCTTCGCCTCTCGGGGTAGGCCGAGCACCCGCTCGGCGATGATGTTGCGTTGGATCTCGTTGGATCCGCCGTAGATGGTGTCCGACCGGGTGAACAGGTACAGCCGCTGCCACTCGTCGAACTCGCCGTCGGACAGCACCATCGACTCCGGCCCGATCACGTCCATCGCCAGCTCGCCCAGATCGCGATGCCAGTTGGCCCACAACAGCTTCGACACGTTGTCTTTTCCGGCGGCCCGCCCGCCTCCTTCGACGTCCATGGTGGCCAGCGCATACGACCGCATCGCCCGCAGGCCCACCCAGGCCCGGGTCAGCCGCTCCCGGATCGACGGGTCGGTCGCCGCGCCGTTGCGCTCGGCGAGCGCGGCCAGGCCGGAGAGCTCCCGGGCGTAGCGGATCTGCTGACCCAGGGTGGACACCCCCCGCTCGAAGGTGAGCGTGCCCATCGCGACCTTCCAGCCGTCGCCGGGCTCGCCCACCACCAGTGACGCCTCGGTGCGGGCGTCATCGAAGAACACCTCGTTGAACTCCGAGGTGCCGGTGAGTTGCACGATCGGCCGGATCTGGATCCCCGGCTGATCCAGCGGCACCAACAGGTAGGAGAGCCCGTGGTGCCGCTTGGAGCCCTTCTCGGTGCGGGCCACCACGAAGCACCACTGCGACAGGTGCGCCAGCGAGGTCCACACCTTCTGGCCGTTAATACGCCATTGCTGTGCCTCCTCATCCAGCACCGCGGTGGTGGCCACGTTGGCCAGATCGGAGCCGGCACCCGGTTCGGAGTAGCCCTGGCACCACAGCTCGGTGACGTTGCGGATGCCGGGCAGGAAGCGGCGCTGCTGCTCCGCGGTGCCGAAGGCGATCAGCGTCGGGCCGAGCAGCTCCTCGCCGAGGTGGTTGACCTTGTCCGGCGCGTCGGCGAGCGCGTACTCCTCGTAGAACGCCACCCGGTGCGCCACCGACAGGCCGCGGCCGCCGTGCTCGACCGGCCAGCCCAGGCAGGTCAGCCCGGCGTCGGCGAGGTGGCGGTTCCAGGCCAGCCGCTCGTCGAATGCCTCGTGCTCGCGTCCGGGCCCGCCGAGGCCCTTGAGCTTGGCGAAGTCACCGACCAGGTTCTCGGCCAGCCACCCGCGGACCTCGGCCCGGAACTCCTCGACCTGTTGCACCCCTGTAGGCTAACCTACCAAGCACTTGCTCGGCTACGAGCCGTGGTCGGCCCGCGCTGGCGACGATGCGGGGCGGAGCGATGAGGAGGAGCGGCGCCCAATGAGTACCGATCCGCGGACCACGCCCGCGGTGCTGGACCGGACCGCCCGCGACCTGCCCGACCATGCCGCGCTGATCGGCGACGACCGGCGGCTGACCTACTCCGAGCTGCGCCGCGAGGTTCGCCGGGCCGCGGCGGCGCTGATCACCCTCGGCGTGGCACCCGGCGACCGGGTGGCGATCTGGTCACCGAACACCTGGCACTGGGTGGTGGCCTGCCTGGCCAGCCAGTACGCCGGCGGCGTGCTGGTGCCGTTGAACACCCGCTACACCGCCACCGAGGCCACCGACATCCTGGCCCGCAGCGAGGCGAAGGTGCTGATCGGAATGGGCCGGTTCCTCAAGACCGACCGGCTGGCGGAGCTCGACCGGGATACCCTGCCGACGCTGGCGCAGGTGGTGCGGGTGCCGATCGAGACGGCCGACGGCACCTGGGACGAGTTCGTCGCCAGCGGCGCGGCGGTCACCGATGCCGACGTCGACGCGCGGGCCGCCGCGGTCTCACCCGACGACGTCGCCGACATCCTGTTCACCTCCGGCACCACCGGGCGCAGCAAAGGCGTGCTCGGCGCGCACCGGCAGTCGCTGGCCGGCCCGGCCGCCTGGGCGGCGTGCGGGGAGATGACCGCCGACGACCGGTACCTGTGCATCAACCCGTTCTTCCACAACTTCGGCTACAAGGCCGGGATCCTGGCCTGCCTGCAGACCGGCGCCACCTTGATTCCACAGCTCACCTTCGACCCGGCCGGGGCGCTGCGCGCCATCGAGGAGCAGCGGATCACCGTGCTGCCCGGGCCGCCGACCGTCTACCAGACCCTGCTGGATCACCCGGAACGTGACCGGTACGACCTGAGCTCGCTACGGTTCGCGGTGACCGGGGCGGCGACCGTGCCGGTGGTGCTGATCGAGCGGATGCAGTCCGAACTCGACATCGACGTCGTGCTCACCGCCTACGGGCTGACCGAGTCCGGCGGGTTCGCCACCATGTGCCGCGCCGACGACGACGCGGTCACCGTCGCCACCACCTGCGGCCGGCCGATCGACGACTTCGAGCTGCGGCTGGACAAATCGGTCGGGGCGTCCGACTCCGAGGCCGGCGAGGTGCTGCTGCGCAGCGCCAACGTCATGCTCGGCTACCTCGACGACCCGGACGCCACCGCGGCGGCGATCGACGCCGACGGCTGGCTGCACACCGGCGACGTCGGCACCGTCGACGCGTCGGGCAACCTGCGGATCACCGACCGGCTCAAAGACATGTACATCTGCGGCGGCTTCAACGTCTACCCGGCCGAGATCGAGCAGGTGCTGTCCCGACTGGACGGGGTGGCCGACGCCGCGGTGATCGGCGTGCCCGACGAGCGGCTCGGCGAGGTGGGCAAGGCGTTCGTCGTCCGCCGGCCGGGCGCGGAACTGGACGAGACGGCTGTGATCGGCTACGCCCGCGAACATTTGGCGAACTTCAAGGCACCGCGATCGGTCGCCTTCGTGGACACGTTGCCGCGCAACCCCGGCGGCAAGGTGGTCAAGCATGAGTTGAGAGAGTGGGCCTGAATGGACCTGGGATACGACGAGGCCACGCTGGCCTTTCAAGCGGAGGTCCGGGACTTCCTGGCGGCGAACACGGACAAGTTCCCGACCGAGTCCTACGACACCGCCGAGGGCTTCGAACAGCACCGCCGCTGGGACAGGGTGCTCTTCGACGCCGGCCTGTCGGTGATCGCGTGGCCGAAGAAGTACGGCGGCCGCGACGCCACCCTGCTGCAGTGGGTGGTGTACGAGGAGGAGTACTTCCGCGCCGGTGCCCCCGGGCGGGCCAGCGCCAACGGCACCTCGATGCTGGCGCCGACGCTGTTCGCGCACGGCACCGAGGAGCAGTTGGACCGGGTGCTGCCGAAGATGGCCAGCGGCGAAGAGATCTGGGCCCAGGCCTGGAGCGAGCCGGAGTCCGGCAGCGACCTGGCGTCGCTGCGGTCGACCGCCACCAAGGTCGACGGCGGCTGGAAGCTCAACGGCCAGAAGATCTGGAGCTCGCGGGCGCCGTTCGGTGAGCGTGGCTTCGGATTGTTCCGCTCCGACCCGGAGGCCCAGCGTCACCACGGCCTGACCTACTTCATGTTCGACCTGAAGGCCGACGGCGTCACCGTGCGGCCGATCGAGCAGCTCGGCGGCGAGACCGGCTTCGGCGAGATCTTCCTGGACGACGTTTTCGTGCCGGACGACGACGTGATCGGCGAGCCGAACCAGGGCTGGCGGGCCGCGATGAGCACGTCCAGCAACGAGCGCGGCATGAGCCTGCGCAGCCCGGCCCGGTTCCTGGTGGGCGCCGAGAAGCTGGCCGCACTCTGGCGCGACCGCGGCTCCGACGCCGCCTTCACCGCTCCGGTTGCCGACGCCTGGATCAAGGCGCAGGCCTACCGGCTGCACACCTTCGGAACCGTGACCCGACTGGCCGCGGGCGGCGAGCTGGGTGCCGAATCGTCGGTGACCAAGGTGTTCTGGTCCGACCTGGACGTCGCGCTGCACCAGACCGCCCTGGACATCCGGGGCGCCGACGGTGAGCTGGCCGACGCCTGGATGCACGGATACCTGTTCGCCCTCGGCGGCCCGATCTACGCCGGCACCAACGAAATCCAGCGCAATATCATCGCCGAGCGGCTGCTGGGCCTGCCCCGGGAGAAGAAGTGAGATTCGACCTAGACCAAGAGCAACGCGACTTCGCGGCCAGCATCGACTCCGCGCTGGCGGCCGCCGACGTGGCCGCCGCGGCGCGGTGCTGGGCCGCCGGCGACACCGCCCCGGGCCGCACGGTGTGGCGACAGCTGGCCGAACTCGGGGTGACCGCGCTCGCGGTGCCCGAGGAGCATGACGGGATCGGCGCCCACCCGGTCGACCTGGTGCTGGCGATGGAGCGGCTGGGTCGCTGGTGCGTGCCCGGCCCGGTGGTGGAATCCATCGCGGTGGCCCCGTTGCTGCTGGCCGGGCAGGGTGAGCGCTGCACCGCGCTGGCCGCCGGTGAGCTGTTCGCGACCGTCGCGCTGCCGCCGCAGGTTCCCCGGGCGGTGGACGCCGACGCCGCCGGACTGGTGCTGCTGGCCCAGGACGACACGGCGGCCGTCGCCTCCCCCGGTGACCGGCGGACCTCAGTGGACCCCAGCCGGCGACTCTTCGACGTCACCGCCACCGGTGAATCCTGGTCGGCCGATGTCACCCGGGCCTACGAGTTCGGCGCGCTGGCCACCGCGGCGCAGCTGGTCGGCGCGGGCCAGGCGCTGCTGGACACCGCCGTCGAGTACGCCACGCAGCGCACCCAGTTCGGCCGGGTGATCGGCTCCTACCAGGCGATCAAGCACAAGCTGGCCGACGTACACATCGCGCTGGAGCTGGCCCGGCCACTGGTCTACGGCGCGGCGCTGGCTCTCGCCGATTCAGCGGCCGGCCCAATCCCCACCGAGGTCGCCCGTGACGTCAGCGCGGCCAAGGTGGCGGCGTCCGACGCCGCCCTGCTCGCCGCCCACTCCGCGCTGCAGACCCACGGCGCCATCGGGTTCACCGCCGAGCA
>NZ_JBYCLB010000399.1:0-7212 GCF_057473705.1 Mycobacterium sp. TH-M15
TACCTGCTCCCGGCCACCGGCGTGCACGGGGAGCCGGTGATCGCGATGCCGGAGCCCGGGCCGGGGAACGGCCCGCTCTCGCATCTCGACGAGCGCGGCGCGGCGCACATGGTCGACGTCACCGGCAAAGGGATCACCAAGCGGGTCGCGGTCGCCGCCGGCGTGCTGCGAACCTCCACCGAGGTGGTGAACCTGATCTCCGCAGGTGGCCTGCCCAAAGGCGACGCCCTGGCCACCGCGCGGGTGGCCGGCATCATGGCCGCCAAGCACACCAGCGACCTGGTCCCGCTCTGCCACCAGCTGGCCCTCACCGGCGTGGACGTCGACTTCAGCGTCGGCGACGCGGAGATCGACATCACCGCCACCGTGCGCACCACCGACCGCACCGGGGTGGAGATGGAGGCGCTCACCGCGGTCAGCGTGGCCGCGCTGACGCTCTACGACATGATCAAAGCCGTCGATCGGGCCGCCCGGATCGACGACATCCGGGTGCTGCGCAAGGACGGCGGCCGCACCGGGGCCTGGGAGAGCTGATGGCGGCCCGGTCGGCGCGTGTCGTCATCGCCTCCACCCGGGCGGCCGGCGGTGTCTACACCGACCGCACCGGGCCGATCATCGCCGAATGGCTGGGTGAGCGCGGCTTCGCGCCGGTGCAGCCGCAGGTGGTTCCCGACGGCGTCCCGGTCGGTGCGGCGCTGCGCGACGGTGTGGCTGCCGGGGCCGACCTGATCATCACTTCCGGCGGCACCGGCATCTCGCCCACCGACGACACCCCGGCCCAGACCGCCGCGGTGCTCGATTACCAGATTCCCGGCCTGGCCGACGCGATCCGCCGCTCCGGTCTGCCCAAGGTGCCGACGTCGGTGTTGTCCCGCGGAGTCTGCGGGGTGGCCGGGCGGACCCTGGTGGTCAACCTTCCGGGTTCGTCGGGCGGGGTGCGCGACGGCCTGGCGGTGCTGGCCGACGTGCTGGACCACGCCCTGGACCAGCTCGCCGGCGGAGACCACCGGCAATGACGCGCCGTGTCCAGCGTGCGTTGGTGCTGCGCGCGGCGGTCACCGAAGAGCCGATCGAACTCGCCGAGCACGAGAGCCTGGTCGGTCACCAGGCCGCCGGCGCGATCGTCGGGTTCGTCGGGATGATCCGCGACCACGACCACGGACAGCCGGTGGTTCGGCTGGAGTACTCGGCACATCCATCGGCGGAAGTCGTGCTGGCCGAGGTGCTGGCCGAGATCGCCGACACCGCCGACGGGGTTCGTGCGCTGGCGGCCAGCCACCGGGTCGGTGCCCTGCAGATCGGTGACGCGGCGCTGGTCGCCGCGGTCGCCGCCGATCACCGCGGGGTCGCGTTCGCGACCTGCGCACGACTGGTCGACGCGATCAAGCTACGGATACCGGTGTGGAAGCACCAATTCTTCGCCGATGGCACCGATGAATGGGTGGGCTCGGCCTAAGAGCCGAGCCCCGGATCAGCTGAGCCGGGCGCCCGGCTGGCCGGCGAACGCGGCCAGCGCGTCGTTGTCGGTTACCCGCTGGGTGCGGACCGCCTGCAGCAGCTGCTGCTGGAAGCCGGGCTGCGGAGCCTGGGTCGTGAAGCCCACCTCGACGCCCTCTTGCGGACCGTTCGGGCCAGGAGCCTCGTTCTCGGGTGCGGGCGGGAGGTCTTCCGGCGCCGGGGGCAGGTCTTCCGGTGCGGGTGGGAGGTCTTCCGGTGCGGGCGGGAGGTCCTCGGGTGCGGGTGGGAGGTCTTCCGGCGCCGGGGGCAGGTCCTCGGGTGCGGGCGGCAGGTCCTCGGGTGCGGGCGGCAGGTCTTCCGGTGCGGGCGGCAGGTCCTCGGGCGCCGGCGGCAGATTCTCCGGGGCCGGCGGCAGATCCCAGGGCGCGGGCGCCGGCAAGCCGAAGCCGACTTCCTGAACGATCGGCTCCTCGGCGGGCTGCTCGGTCTCCTCGTTCACCGGGACGTCGCGCGGTGTCGGGCCGGAGAGGCCGCGACCGCAGACCGGCCAGGCGCCCCGGCCCTGGGTGGCCAGGACGTGCTCGGCGATCGCGATCTGCTGCTCGCGGGTGGCGTTGTTGGCCGCCGCGGCGTACTTACCGCCACCGTGGGCGCTCCAGGTTCCCGGCGAGAACTGCAGCCCGCCCTGGTAGCCGTTGCCGGTGTTGATCGCCCAGTTGTTTCCGGACTCGCAGGCCGCGACCCGGTCCCATTCGGCGTCGGTGGCCGCGGCCGCGTGGCCGGCGAGGGCGAGACCGCCGCCGCCGATCACGGCGCCGGTGACGGCGGCCTTGGCGATGCTGACACTTGACTGGCTGGGCTTACGGTGCCGTCCGCTCATAGGTTGGTAAGTCCTCTCTGGCTGCGCCGCGCGGCCGGCTGCTGGGTGCAGGCCGGGCAGTGGCCCGGCCGAACGTCACACCCTGGGGTCACCTCCGACGAGCCGATCGGGGCCGCGCCTCCATCCGCGATGTCTCGCGTGGGTGTCCCTGTCCGCCGGATGGAGTCGGCGCTACGGGCGGGGACAGGCGCACCGATCGGAAAAACTCGGCACGCACCGGGAAGTACGCTAACGGCTCGAATCGGCTGCGTCATCTTTGGCTGGGTCCGGCGTTTCGCCGGTCACCGAGCGGAGAAACGCCAGGACTGGGCGGCTACGCCGCAGGTCACGGCTACCCTCAATCTCGCCGTTGCCGCGCCGTAATCAATTCGTTATGTGTCATAAATCACATCTCATCCGCCGGCAAACGGTGGCAGCACGTCGAGCGTCTCACCCGGGCGCAGCACCGCATCGCGGTCTCGGACGGCCCTACCGTCCCGCAGGTAGCAGCAGCGGCTCAGCACCGCGGCCAGCCGCGCGTCCCGCCGGGCGAGGCTCTCCACCAGCCCGGCCACCGTCGTGTCGTCCGGCACCGTGAGCGTCTCGGATTCGATCCCGGCAGCCGCCCGGGCCGCCGCGAAGTAACGTACGGTGACCGTCACCGGGGTCGGCCGGGTGCTCGCGCCACCGGGCACTTATCAGCCGCCGATCGCACTCATCGGGCGATCCGGCTGGATGAAATCCGGATTGTTGATGCCGTGTCCGGCCTTCTTGCCCCACATGGCGGCCCGCCACGCGCGCTCGACCGTGTCGTCGTCGGCGCCGCTGCGCATCAGGCCCAGCAGATCCGTCTCCTCTAGCGAGAACAGGCAGTTGCGGATCTTGCCGTCGGCGGTCAGCCGGGTCCGGTCGCAGGCACCGCAGAACGGACGCGACACCGAGGCGATGATGCCGACCTTGCCGGCCGGCGTGTCCGGACCTTCCTCGACCAGCCACAGCTCGGCCGGTGCCGAACCGCGCGGCTCCGGATCCGGCCGCAGCCGGAAATGCTCGCCCAGCACCGCCAGCATCCGCTCGGCGTTCAGTCCTGCATCGCGCTTCCATTTCCGGTCGGCGTCCAACGGCATCATCTCGATGACCCGCAGCTGATAGCCGTGCTGCAGGCAGAACCGCAACAGGTTGACCACGTCGTCGCCGCTGATCTCGGGCGCGAGGACGCAATTCACCTTGATCGGAGCCATGCCGGACCGCTTGACCGCGGCCAGCCCGTCCAGCACATCGGGCAGCCGATCCCGGCGAGTGATCTGGGCGAAGTGTTCCCGGTCGACGGTGTCCAGCGAGACATTGATCCGGTTCAGGCCGGCTGCCACCAGGGCAGCCGCCCGCCGCGCCAACCCCAGGCCGTTGGTGGTCAGCGCGATCCCCGGACGCGGCTGCAGTGCCGCGGCCGCGGCGATGGTGGTCTCGAGTTGACGGGCCAGCAGCGGCTCGCCGCCGGTGAACCGGACAGCGGTGATGCCCAGTCGCTGCACGCCGATCGCCATAAGCCGGACCATCTCGTCGTCCTGCAGCAGGTGCGCGCTGGGAATCCAGTCCAGGCCCTCGGCGGGCATGCAATAGGTGCAGCGGAGATTGCACCGGTCGGTCAGGGATATCCGCAGATCGGTGTGCACCCGGCCGAACGTGTCGATCAGCGGCCCGGAGGCGGGCATCTCACCGGCGACGGCCTCTTCCACCGCCTTCTCGAAGGCCGCCCGTGCCGCGCGTTTCTCGGCGTCGGTCTCGCTGTTCCTGACGGCCTCCGCGGCAACCGCCAGTGGCGACATGGCCTGCGAGCTTCGATCATTCAACGTCATCCGTAAGACTCGATCCGGTCGGTTCGGCGCGCCGAGGGCCGCGCATTCGCGCCGGGCTCACGCACCGGCGGAAGATCGCCGAAGATCAGGCGGGTCACATTCATAATCAGGCGCATATCCCCTCCAGCCGTCCCCCCAGCCTACCGAGTAAACCGGGGTGCTCTCGATACCCGCTGGCCGAGTAGAATCACCCGGTGTCGCGTCCTGTGCAGGCAGGACGCGTCATTTCTGTCGCTGACGATGTCACCCATCAGACAAGCAGGTGAGACCAGTGCCGACCGGCAAGGTGAAGTGGTACGACACCGAGAAAGGCTTCGGCTTCCTGTCCCAGGAGGACGGTGAGGACGTCTACGTGCGTGCCTCCGCTTTGCCGCCGGGCGTCGAGGGGTTGAAGGCGGGCCAGCGCGTCGAGTTCGGTGTGGCGGCCGGGAGGCGCGGACCGCAGGCGCTGACCCTCACCCTGATCGACCCGCCGCCGAGCCTGACCCGCACCCGCCGCGAGGCCGGCCCGGCGGAACACAAGCACAGCCCCGACGAACTGCACGGCATGGTCGAGGACATGATCACCCTGCTGGAGGGGGCGGTGCAGCCGGAGCTGCGCAAGGGCCGTTACCCGGACCGCAAGACCGCTCGTCGGGTCTCCGAGGTGGTCAAGGCGGTCGCCCGGGAGCTGGACGCCTGACCGGCTGACGGAACCTGGCCGGTGCCGAACTTCTGTACCGGGCCGGCGCAAGCTGCGACACTGGGTATTGGTGCTCCGCACAGCGCCGTCATATCCCGGGAGGTATCCGATGGCACAGCAGGTACAGGTCACCGAGGAGCAGGCCAGGGCGGTCGCCGAGGAATCACGGGAGAGCGGCTGGGACAAGCCCTCCTTTGCCAAGGGGCTGTTTCTCGGTCGGTTCCCGCTCGATCTCATCCACCCGTTTCCGCGACCCACCGATGACGAGGCGGCCCGCACCGATGCGTTCGTGCTGGCGCTGCGGGAGTTTCTCGACTCCGTCGACGGCGGCGTCATCGAGCGCGATGCCCGGATCCCCGATGAATACGTCAAAGGCCTCGCCGAGCTCGGCTGCTTCGGTCTGAAGATTCCCGCGGAGTACGGCGGGCAGAACCTGTCCCAGGTCGGCTACAACCGGGTGCTGATGATGGTCTCCACTGTGCACCCGAGCCTGGGTGCGCTGTTGAGCGCGCACCAGTCGATCGGGGTGCCCGAACCGCTCAAGCTGGCCGGCACCGAAGAACAGAAGCGCAGGTTTCTGCCGCGCTGCGCGGCCGGCGCCATCTCGGCCTTCCTGCTCACCGAGCCGGACGTGGGTTCGGACCCGGCCCGGCTGGCGTCGACCGCGACCCCGACCGACGACGGGAAGGCCTACGAACTGGACGGAGTGAAGCTGTGGACCACCAACGGGGTGGTCGCCGAGCTGCTGGTGGTGATGGCCCGGGTGCCCAAACACGACGGAAATCGGGCTGGAAAGGGAGGCATCAGCGCGTTCGTGGTCGAGGCCGATTCGCCCGGCATCACCGTGGAGCGACGCAACCAGTTCATGGGGTTGCGCGGCATCGAGAACGGGGTGACCCGGCTGCATCGGGTCCGGGTGCCGGCCGAGAACTTGATCGGCCGAGAAGGCGACGGCCTCAAGATCGCGTTGACCACCCTGAACGCCGGGCGGCTGGCCATCCCGGCGATGGCGACCGGGTCGGCCAAATGGGCGTTGAAGATCGCCCGGGAATGGTCCCGTGAGCGGGTGCAGTGGGGCAGACCGGTCGGTGAGCATGCCGCTGTGGCGCACAAGATCTCGTTCATCGCGGCGACGACATACGCGCTGGAGGCGGTGCTCCAGCTCTCCGGCCGGATGGCCGACGAGGGCCGCAACGACATCCGGATCGAGGCGGCGCTGGCCAAGCTGTGGTCCAGCGTGATGGCCTGCGTGATCGCCGACGATCTGGTGCAGATCCGCGGCGGCCGGGGCTACGAGACCGCGGCGTCGCTGGCCGCGCGCGGGGAGCGGGCCGTGCCGGTGGAGCAGCTGGTGCGCGACCTGCGGATCAACCGGATCTTCGAAGGCGCCGACGAGATCATGCGCCTGCTGATCGCGCGTGAGGCGGTCGATCCGCACCTGTCGGCGGCGGGCGATCTGGCCAATCCGAAGGCCGCGCTGCCGCAGAAGGCGAAGGCGGCCGTCGGCGCCAGCGGCTTCTACGCGAAGTGGTTGCCGCAGCTGGCGTTCGGCAAAGGACAGCTGCCCGGCGCGTACCGCGAGTTCGGCAGGCTGGCCAGGCATCTGCGCTTCGTCGAGCGCCGTTCCCGCAAACTGGCCCGCAACACGTTCTACGGGATGGCGCGCTGGCAGGCCGGGCTGGAGCAGAAGCAGGGGTTCCTCGGCCGGGTGGTCGACATCGGCGCCGAGCTGTTCGCGATGTCGGCGTGCTGCGTTCGCGCCGAGGCGCAGCGGGCGGCGAATCCCACCGAAGGTGAGCAGGCCTACGAGCTGGCCGATGCGTTCTGCCGGCAGGCCGTCGTGCGGGTCGAGGGGTTGTTCGACGCGCTGTGGACAAACACCGACCGTGACGACACGGCGCTGGCGCGCGGTGTGTTGGCGGACCGGTACCGCTGGCTGGAGGGCGGCATCGTCGACCAGAGCGACGGCACCGGCCCGTGGATCGCGTCGTGGGAACCCGGCCCGTCCGCTGAGGTCAATGTGGCCCGCCGGTTCCTCGAAGCGGCGCGGCCGGTCGGGCGCGCCGGGTAGCCGGGTGGTCAGTCCCAGAGCAGCTGCACCGACCACTCGGCGTGCGCCAGCGGGTGCAGCTCACCGGTTTGGTCGGCGCCGAGGGTGAGCATCTGCACCACCAGCAGCTCCAGTGGCCCCCGCTGCGGGTCCACCGGCGGCACGGTCACCGCCAGCGTGGTGTTCCGCGGGAATACGGCGAGCTCCTGCACGGTGGCCGCTTCGGGATACACGCCCAGCACCCGCCACGGCGCCCGCCCGATCGCCTCGTCCACCGCGAGCTGGATCGGGTTGCGTGCGCTCACCG
>NZ_JBYCLB010000400.1:0-6462 GCF_057473705.1 Mycobacterium sp. TH-M15
GGGTTCGGCGCCGCCGGCGGCAGCGGACCCGCGGGTGCATCCGGCGCGGCCGCGTACGGCGGCACCGGCGCGCCGGCCTGCGGCTCGATGCAGATCACCGTGCAGGTCTGCGACCGGGTCGGCAGCGACGGAAGTCGCTGCGACTGCTGCAGCCACGGCAGGTTGGTGAGCCAGTTGGGCAGGTTGTTCGGTGACTGCTGGCTGAAGTCGATCAGCGGCACCGTCGCCAGCGGGTCCGTCGTCGGCACCCCGAGCCGCCCGTGGTGGTCCATGCCCGGCCCGATCCCCGGCGGAACGTCCAGATGCGTGTCGACGATCGTCGGCGCCGGCCCGGTGATCGGCGGCAGGTCGACCGGTGTGACGCCGGTGGCGTACGCGGCGGCCCAGCCCAGCACGTTGCGCGCGTACGGCATCGAGTTGTTGTATCGCAGGATCGCGGTCAGCACCTGTGACTGGTCCCGTAGGTTCAGCCCGCCGCTGCACAGGTAGCGCGCCGCCGCCAGGGTGGCGTCGTAGAGGTTCTGCGGGTCGGCCCGGCCGTCGCCGTCACCGTCGACCGCGTACCGCGACCAGGTGCCGGGCAGGAACTGCATCGGACCCATCGCGCGGGCGTAGACCACCCGTTCCGCCGTGCTGCTCTGGACGACGACCTCGTTGTCGGGGAGCGAGCCGTCCAGCGTCGGCCCGTAGATCGGCTGCAGCGCGGTGCCCCGGGAATCGGTGGCTCCGCCGTTGGCGTGCAGCGACTCGATGCGGCCGATTCCGGCCAGCAGGTTCCAGCTGACCCCGCACTCCGGCTCCGCGGCGGCCATCCGCCGTTCGGCGTTCTGGTATGCCGCCAGCGCCAGCTGCGGGATCTGCAGCGCGCCCGGGGCGTACACCACCGGTGACGGGGGCGGCGCCGACGTCGACCCGGCCGCGATGCGCACGGTCGCCGGTGGCCGCGCGACGGCGACCACGGACGGGCCGGACGAGCGGTGTTCCGGAGCCGGGGCGGGTGCGACGGCGGCCAGCGGTGCCACCGCGGCATCGCGCACCGGCAGGCTGGCCGGCGGAGTCCGGGGTGTGGCACCGACGGCACCGGCGAACACCAGCGGCGTGATCACCGCCAGCCCGAAGACCGGCGTGTGTGTGATGCGACTGGCCAGCCGGTGCCGCACCTCGGTGCGGTCCGTGCTGCTCGCGTCGCCTCCGGTACGCACTCGGCTGTCTCCAGTTGTTCGTCGCGGTGGAACTCGGTGAACTAGGTCACCATACATAATTGCTGTGGCCCCAGTGATAGGTATTGCACTCTGTGGTTCGCCGCCACCGCACCGGGCGCTACTCGTCGGCCGCTGGCTCGTCCGGTAGGCGCTTGAGCAGTTCCCGAAGGTCCTCCAGGGCGTGGTGCAGGTAGTCGCGGGTGGCGACCTCGCCCACGGCGAGCCGCAGTGCCGCCAGCTCCCGGGCCAGGTATTCGGTGTCGGCCTTGGTCTGCGCGGCCCGCCGGCGATCCTCCTCGAGGCTGACCCGGTCCCGGTTCTCCTGCCGGTTCTGGGCCAGCAGGATCAGCGGCGCCGCGTAGGCGGCCTGGGTGGAGAACGCCAGGTTGAGCAGGATGAACGGATACGGGTCCCAGCGCAGCCGGATCGCGTAGACGTTCAGCACGATCCAGACCAGCACCACCAGCGTCTGGATCGCCAGGTAGCGCCCGGTTCCGAAGAACCGGGCCACCGACTCGGTGATCCGGCCGAGCGCCTCGGGGTCCACCCGCAGGCCGGGCCGGCGCGACGTACGCGGGGTGCTCAGCCGCTGCCATCCGGATCGGTCGGTCACGACTGGCCCCCCGCTCGATTCAGCTCCGGCTCGGTGTTCTGTTCTCGCCAGTCGTGCGGCAGCAGATGATCCAGCACGTCGTCCACGGTCACCGCGCCCAGCAGGTGATTCTGCTCGTCGAGCACCGGTCCGCAGATCAGGTTGTAGGCGGCGAAGTAGCGGGTCAGCGCGGCCAGCGACACCTCCGGGTGCAGCGCGGGCAGGTCGGTGTCGACGATCCCGCCGACCAGCTCGGCCGGCGCCTCGCGCAGCAGCCGCTGCAACGGCACGCTGCCCAGGTAGCGGCCGGTCGGGGTGGCGGTCGGCGAGCGGGCCACGAACACCACCGACGACAGCGCCGGGGTGAGGTCGGGGTCGCGGACCCGGGCCAGCGCCTCGGCGACCGAGGTGTCCGGGGTCAGCACCACCGGGTTGGTGGTCATCAGCCCGCCCGCGGTGTCCGGGGAGTGTTCCAGCAGCCGGCGCACCGGGTCGGAGTCGTCGGGGTCCATCCGGGCCAGCAGCGCCTCGGCTTCGCTGGGGTTCATCGCGCCGAGCAGGTCGGCGGCGTCGTCGGGATCCATCTTCTCCAGCACGTCGGCGGCCCGGTCGGTGCCCAGCTGGCCCAGCATGGCGGCCTGCCGCTCCTCGGGGAGCTCCTGCAGGATGTCGGCGAGCCGGTCGTTGTCTAGCGCCTTGGCCACCTCGTAGCGCCGCTTGGGGGGCAGCTCGCGGATCGCGTCGGCGACCTCGATCGGCCGCCACCCCTCGAACTGCTGCAGCAGCTGGGCGACACCCTGCCCGGGCATGGCCAGCGCCGACGGGGTGAGGCCCTGCACGTTGTGCCAGTCGACGACGTGGACGGCGGGCCGTCGGCCCAGCCGCCGGGAATGCCGGACGGCGAACCGGGTCACCATCCAGTCGCGGGTGCGGCTCTGCTCGAGGCCCAGGTCGGTGATCGTCACGTCGACGCCGGCCAGTTCGGGCAGCTCCGGGTCGATCACCTGAACCTTGGTGTCCAGCACCTGGCCGAGCACCAGCACCTCGCCGGGCCGCTGGCTGAACCGGCGCAGCGACACGTTGCCGGTGTTGAGCGCCACGGCGTTCGGTTCGATCGCCGCGACCCGCAGAATGGGAACGAAAATCCGTCTGCGGGTTGGGAGTTCGACGACGAGGCCGAGCGCCCGGGGTTGCTGGCGCACAATGCTCATGCTGATCACCACGTCGCGGACCCGGCCGACGGATTCGCCGACCGGGCCGAGCACCAGCATCCGGGCCAGCCGGGCTGCGAACACCCTGTGTGTCGACGCCATGGTTGAAAGGGTAGGAGTGATTAGGTGACCAACGCGTATCGGCCCCGGCGGACCTGTCTTTCGGTTCCGGGCAGCAGCCAGAAAATGATCGACAAAGCGAAAGGCCTCGGCGCCGACCAGGTCTTCCTCGATCTGGAGGACGCCGTCGCGCCGGCCGCCAAGGCCGCGGCCCGGGCGCAGGTGGCCGCCGCGTTGGCGACCCCGGGTTGGCCGGCCCCGCTGCTCGGGGTGCGGGTCAACGACTGGACCACCCCGTGGACGCACGCCGACCTGATCGAGGTGGTGTCGGCGGTCGGTGCCGCGCCGGGCGCTCGACTGGACGTGGTGGTGTTGCCCAAGGTCTCCGACGCGTCACACGTGCAGGCGCTGGACCTGCTGCTGACCCAGCTGGAGACGGTGCACGGGCTGCCGGCCGGCGGGATCGGGATCGACGCCCAGATCGAGGACGCCCGCGGCTTGACCAACATCGACGCGATCGCCGCCGCGCCCCGGGTGCAGGCGCTGGTGCTGGGGCCGGCCGACCTGATGGCCAGCCTGAACACCCGCACCCTGGAGGTCGGCGAACAGCCCGAGGGCTACACCGAGGGCGACGCCTACCATCACGTGCTGATGACGATCCTGGTCGCGGCCCGGGCGCACGGTATCGCCGCGGTCGACGGGCCGTACCTGAAGGTCCGCGACGTCGAGGCGTTCCGCCGGGTGGCGGGACGGTCGGCGGCGCTGGGCTACGACGGGAAATGGGTGCTGCACCCCGACCAGATCGCCGCCGGCAACGAGATCTTCAGCCCGCGCCAGGGCGAGTTCGATCACGCCGAGTTGATCCTGGAGGCCTACGCCTGGCACACCTCGCAGGCCGGTGGCGCCCGCGGTGCGGTGATGCTCGGCGACGAGATGCTCGACGAGGCCAGCCGCAAGATGGCGCTGGTGGTCGCGGCGAAGGGCCGGGCGGCCGGGATGCGGCGCCAGGCCGAGCCGTTCAGCCCACCGGCCGGCGACTGACCATCGCGTCGAATCCCCCCGTCAGCAGGTCGTAGTGCGGGTGGGTGGCGGCAAAGAAGAACAGCACGACGCCGGCGATCAGCAGGCAGAGCACGCCGGCGCCGACGACGATGCCGGCGATCGCCAGCCCGCGGCCGCCCTGCCCGGTCCGCTGGATCTGGCCGAGCGCGGCGGCGCCGAGCGCGACGCCGATGATCGGCATGGCGAAGCCGATCAGCGCCCAGGCCAGCAGCGGCCCGAACACGATGGACAGCCCCGAGATGGTCAGTGACGTGATCGCCATCCCGGAGGTCTCCGGCCGGGGCGGGGGGCCATACGGCGGATAGCCGAGCGGATACGGCGGCACCCACCCCGGCGGTGCGCCCGGGTACGGCGGTGGCGGGGGCGGGTACGGTGGCGCGCCCGGGTACGGCGGTGGCGGCGGGAACGCGGCCGGTGGGTGGCCCCACGGCTGCGGCGGCTGATCTTCCGGGTAGTCGACGATCGGCGGCGAAAAATCAGGCGCGGCGAAGCTGTTGTGGCCGTCCTTCGCCTCGTCGCCCGGGTCACCCGGAACGTCGGGGCGGTGCGGCGGCGTCATGGCGTTCAACCGTACCCGCTGGTGATGCAGCCGGCGGCGCGCGGCGTGGCGACAACATGGTGCGCGGCCGCGACCGGCTGGATAGCCTGTCCGCAACAGAGAGGGAGATGTGATGACTGACCCAGGTGCACCCGAACCGATACCCGGCGCCATCCCCGCGGCCCGGCCGGGCCCGCGATTGCCGACTCCGCCCAAGGGCTGGCCGATCGGGTCCTATCCCACCTACGCCGAGGCGCAGCGCGCGGTGGACTACCTCTCCGATCAGCAGTTCCCGGTGCAGCAGGTGACCATCGTCGGGGTGGACCTGATGCAGGTGGAACGGGTGACCGGCCGGCTGACCTGGCCGAAGGTGCTCGGCGGCGGGGTGGCCACCGGCGCCTGGCTGGGCCTGTTCATCGGGCTGATCCTGTCGCTGGTCACCCCCAACCCGTCCGGGGCGCTGCTCACCGGCCTGGTCGCCGGGGTGTTCTTCGGCCTGATCACCTCCGCGGTGCCGTATGCGATGGCAAGGGGCACCAGGGATTTCAGTTCGACGATGCAGCTGGTCGCCGGACGCTACGACGTGCTGTGTGATCAGCAGGGTGCCGAGCAGGGGCGGGATCTGCTGGCGAAGCTGAAACTTTGACCGTCGTCCGGTCCGCACGACGGCGGCGGCGCTCGCTGGTGCTGGCGGCGATCACCGCCGTGTCGGCGGTGTCGGGCTGCGGTTCGGCGCCGCCCGGCGTGGTGATCAGCCTGTACACCTCGGCCAGCGACACCGCGACGTTCACCGCGATCGCCGAGCGCTGCTCCGGGAAGGTCGGCGGCCGGTTCACCATCCGGCCGTTCAGCATGCCCCGGGCCGCCGACGACCAGCGGCTGCAACTGGCCCGGCGGCTCACCGGCAACGACCGCACCCTGGACGTGATGGGGCTGGACGTGGTGTGGACCGCCGAGTTCGCCGAAGCCGGCTGGGTGCTGCCGCTCGCCGACGATCCGCTCGGCCGTGCCGAGGCCGACGCCACCGCCGACACGTTGTCGGGCCCGCTGGAGACCGCGCGCTGGCAGCACCGGCTCTACGCCGCCCCGGTCGCCACGAACACCCAGCTGCTCTGGTACCGAACCGATCTGATGGCCGGGCCGCCGGCCACCTGGGACGCCATGGTCGCCGAGGCGGCCCGGCTGCGGGCCGCCGGCGAGCCGAGCTGGATCGCGGTGCAGGCCAAGCGGTACGAAGGTCTGGTGGTGTGGTTCAACACGCTGCTGGCCAGCGCCGGTGGCCGGGTGCTCGGCGACGACGGCAAGACCGTCACGCTCACCGACACGCCCGAGCACCGGGCGGCCACCGTCGAGGCGTTGCGGATCATGAAGACCGTCGCCACCGCGCCGGGCGCCGACCCGTCGGTCACCCAGACCGACGAGGGCACCGCGCGGCTCGCCCTGGAGCAGGGCAAGGCCGCGCTGGAGGTGAACTGGCCGTTCGTGCTGCCGTCCATCCTGGACAACGCGGTGCAGGGCGGGGTGCCGTTCCTCCCGTTGAATCGACTCCCCGACCTGGCCGGCAGCATCGATGCCGTCGGCTCGTTCGCGCCGACCGACGAACAGTTCCAGATCGCCTACGACGCCAGCAAGAAGGTGCTCGGCTTCGCGCCGTACCCGCAAGTGCGGCCCGGGCGGCCGGCGAAGGTCACCATCGGCGGGCTGAACCTGGCGGTGGCCACCACCACCCGGCATCGGGCGGAGGCGTTCGAGGCGGTGCGTTGCCTGCGCAGCCCGGAGAGCCAGAGATACCTCGCG
>NZ_JBYCLB010000401.1:0-2719 GCF_057473705.1 Mycobacterium sp. TH-M15
CACAGGTCCCAAGGAAACGTCGGCGTCGGCAGGCGACCCGACACCATTTTCACGCCTGCGAGGCGTCCCGGGAACGGAACTGGGGGCTCACGTAAGGTCCCGCACACCCCGGTGCTCTACCTGTCGGTCGGCATGTTCGCGCTGGTGATCTGCACGCTGGTGCTGACCTTTCTGGTCCTGATGCGCTCCGGCTACCGGTGGGCGCGCACCGTGTTGACCGGCGGGGCGGTGATCGCGGTGCTGAACGGGGTGGTGGGCATCCTCGTCGACGACGAGCGGCCCGCGGTCGCGATCACCGCGGCCCTCACCGGCATCGTCGGGTCGGTGCTGATTGTCGGCGGAGCCTTTCTGCTGCACCGCACCGACGCCGAGCGATACTTCGCCCGATGAGCCACCGCGTCGGCAGGTTAGGCTGACGTGACATGCCCGAACCTCAGCCGGCCGGCCAGCCTCCCGAGCCGTTGTTCCACGAGAGCGGCGCCAGCTGGTACTGGCTGCTCGGCGGGCCGGTCGCCGCGGCGGCGCTGATGTGGGTCGAACACGCCGGCGGCTACGGCGTGCAGCTGCTGGCTCCGCTGCTGCTGCTGGTCGGGGTCTCCGGCATGCTGGCCATCCAGATCGCGGCGGCACGGGTGCACACCTCGGTGGAGCTGACCGGGATGACGCTGCGGGACGGCACCGAGACCATCCGGCTCGCCGACGTCGTGTGGATGTACCCGGAGTCGCCGCAGGTCCGCAACCGGGCGGCGAAGCCGGAGAAATGGCAGTCGGCGCGCACGCTCGGGGAGCTGAGCGGCGTCCCCAAGGGCCGGGTCAGCATCGGCTTGAAGCTCACCGGCGGACGCACCGCGCAGGCCTGGGCGCGTCATCACCGCGGGCTGCGGGCGGCGCTGACCCCGCTGGTCCCGACGTACCCTGGGGCTGATTTGGCGGGACCCGACGACGACGCGGAGGCCGCCTCGTGGTGATCGCACGGATCCGGGCCGGCGTCGAGTTGCTGCTGGCCGGTGCAGCGGCGTTGGGCTGCGCGGCGAGCTGGTCGCGGGTGAGTCACCCGGTCCTGGTCGCCCCGGTCGCCGACGGCGAGCCGGTCACCACCTCGGCGTCCTACGACCCGCAGACGATGCTGCTGGCGCTGGCCCTGGCCACGGTCGCCGGGGTGCTGGCGGTGGTCGGGTCGGCCCGGGCGCACCGAGCCGGGCACCGGCCGGCACCGCACAGCCATGACCGCCGACACGGCCATGACCGTCGGCACAGCCATGACCGTCGCAGTGACCTAATACCCTAGGGGGGTATTATCGGCGAGGTGACCACCACCGACCTGGAACTGCACGGCATGACCTGCGCCTCCTGCGCGGCTCGGGTGGAACGCGGACTCAACGCGCTGGCCGGGGTGCGCGCCACGGTGAACCTGGCGATCGCGCGGGCGCACGTCGAACACGAATCCGGTGTCTCGCCGGCCGATCTGGTCCGAGCGGTGGAGTCGGCCGGTTACCAGGCCGCGGTGATCGGCGAGCCTGCCGGTGATCACCACCACCAGCCGGCCGACCATCGGCATCCCGACGTCCCCGGCGAGCGGCTGCGTTCCCGGCTGATCGGTTCGGCGTTGCTGGCCATCCCGGTGGTGGCGGTGTCGATGGTCTCGGCCTGGCACTTCCCCGGCTGGCAGTGGTGGGTGTTCACGCTGACCACCCCGATCGTGTTCTGGGGCGGTTACCCGTTCCACCGGGCGGCACTGCGCGCCGCCGCGCACCGCAGCTCCACGATGGACACCCTGGTGTCGCTGGGCACGTTCGCCGCCTACCTGTGGTCGGCGGTGGCGGTGCTCACCGGCGCCGTCCAGCGCGGCGGGCACGTGTATTTCGAGGTGGCCGCCGCGGTAACCGTGTTCCTGCTGGCCGGGCGGTTCGCCGAGTCGCACGCCAAGCGGTCGGCCGGGGCGGCGCTGCGCGCCTTGCTGACGCTGGGCGCCAAGGACGCCACGGTGCTGCGCGACGGCCCGGACGGGCAGACCGAGGTGCGGGTGCCGGTGGACCAGCTGCGGGTCGGTGACGTCTTCGCGGTCCGGCCCGGTGAACGGATCGCCACCGACGGGCTGGTGGTCGACGGCGCATCGGCGCTGGACACCTCCGCGCTGACCGGCGAGTCGATGCCGGCCGACGTCGGCCCCGGCGACCGGGTGCTGGGCGGCGCACTGAACAGCTACGGCCGGCTGCTGGTGCGGGCCGAGAAGGTCGGCGCCGACACCCAACTGGCCCGGATGGCCAAGCTGGTCACCGACGCGCAGAACGGCAAGGCGTCGGTGCAGCGGCTGGCCGACCGCGTCTCCGGGGTCTTCGTCCCCGCCGTGCTGGTGATCGCCGCCCTGACCCTGGCCGGCTGGCTGCTCACCGGCCACCCGGCCGCGGCTGCCTTCACCGCGGCGGTGGCGGTGCTGATCATCGCCTGCCCGTGCGCGCTGGGGCTGGCCACCCCGACCGCCATCCTGGTCGGCACCGGCCGCGGCGCCCAGCTCGGCATCCTGATCAAGGACCCGGCCGCACTCGAGCGGGTGCACCGGGTCGACACCGTGGTGCTGGACAAGACCGGCACGGTGACCCGCGGGGTGATGAACGTCGGCAGCATGGCGGTGACCCGGGGCGAGGATCCGGACACCGTGCTGGCCCGCGCCGCCGCCGTCGAATCGGCCTCCGAGCATCCGATCGGGGCGGCGATCGTC
>NZ_JBYCLB010000402.1:0-1545 GCF_057473705.1 Mycobacterium sp. TH-M15
TCGGTGTTGATCACCCGGTCCGGCGGCACCACCGAGTCGGCCTGCTGCTCGGTGACCGTCTTGAAGCCTTTCTTCTGCAGTTCGGCGACCGCGTCCACCGACGCCATGCCGCGCACATCCGGCACCTGCACCGGGCGGGTCGTGCCGCCGGTGGTGTTGATCAGCACCGTGACGATCACGGTGAGCACCGCCAGCAGGGCGGCCGCGATCAGCCAGCGACTCACCGACCCGACCGGCCGCTCGGTGACGAAGTCGAGTTCCTGACGGGGCAGCGGGTCGGTCTGCGTTCCGGGCTGCCGGTCCGACGGTGCCGTCGTCAGCGACGCCCGGTCGGCGGCGGAGAGCACCCGGGGCGCCTCGGGTTTCTGCCCGTCGTGCACCCGAACCAGGTCCGCACGCATCTCCGCGGCGGTCTGGTAGCGGTTGGCCGGATTCTTGGCGAGCGCCTTGAGCACCACCGCGTCTAGGTCGTCGGAGATGCCGGGATGGCGCTGTGACGGTGGTACCGGATCTTCCCGGACATGCTGGTAGGCAACCGCGACCGGCGTGTCACCGACGAAAGGCGCTTCGCCGGTGAGGATTTCGTAGAGCACGCAGCCCAGCGAGTACACGTCGGAGCGGGCGTCCACCGGCTCGCCGCGAGCCTGCTCCGGGGAGAGGTACTGGGCGGTGCCGATCACCGCGGCGGTCTGGGTGACGCTGTTGCCGGCGTCGGCAATCGCCCGGGCGATGCCGAAGTCCATCACCTTGACCGCGCCGTTCTCGGTGACCATGATGTTGGCCGGTTTGACGTCGCGGTGGATGATGCCGTTTTTGTGGCTGAAGTTGAGCGCCTGGCAGGCGTCGGCGATGATCTCCAGCGCCCGCGTCGGTGGCAGCGGGCCGTCGTTCTGCACGATGTCGCGCAACGTGTCGCCGTCGACGAACTCCATCACGATGTAGGGCAGCGGTCCGGCCGGGGTCTCCGCCTCGCCGGTGTCGTACACCGCCACGATGGACGGATGGTTGAGCGAGGCGGCGTTCTGCGCCTCCCGCCGGAAGCGCAGGTAGAAGCTGGGGTCACGGGCCAGGTCGGCGCGCAGCACCTTGACCGCGACGTCGCGGTGCAGCCGGGTGTCGCGGGCCAGGTGCACCTCGGACATGCCGCCGAAGCCGAGGATCTCCCCGAGTTCGTAGCGATCCGAGAGCAGCGGGGGCGTGGTCATCGGGGTACCCGGTAATCGGCCGGCAGCGCGGCTCCGGCCGGGGCGGGCTCCGGGGGGATCCCGGCCGGTGGGGCGCCGGTTTCGGTGACCGTCGGCGGGCCGGGCGACGAGCCGCTGATCGGGTTCTTGTTGTTCACCACGATCAGCGCCGCGATGATGATCGCCAGTGCGCCCAGCACACCGGCCGCCCACAACAGCGCCCGCTGCCCGGCCGTGAAGGTGCGGCGCGGCGGGGGCGTGCTGGCCCGGGCGCGCCGGGCGGCCATCGCCCGCGCCGAGGTGGCGGGCCCGGTCCGGGTCGCCACGCCGGACGGGATCGAGGACGGGGCGGCGCGGCCGG
>NZ_JBYCLB010000403.1:0-10342 GCF_057473705.1 Mycobacterium sp. TH-M15
TCACCCTCGACGACCTGGTCGAGGCGATCGGCGTCGACGCCGCGCGCTACAGCCTGACCCGCTCCTCGGTGGACACCCCGATCGACATCGACCTGGCACTGTGGTCGTCGGCGTCCAACGAGAACCCGGTCTACTACGTGCAATACGCGCATGCCCGGCTCTCCTCGCTGGCCCGCAACGCCGCCGAGTTCGGCCTGGCGCCCGACACCGCGAACCTGGCTCTGCTCACCGCCGACAAGGAGGGCACCCTGATGCGCTCGCTCGGCGAGTTCCCCCGGGTGCTGAGCACCGCCGCCGAACTCCGCGAGCCGCACCGGATCTGCCGCTATCTGGAAGACCTGGCCGGCGACTACCACCGGTTCTACGACACCTGCCGGGTGCTGCCGCAAGGCGACGAGCGGCCCGGTGACCTGAACGCCGCGCGGCTGGCGCTATGCCAGGCCACCCGCCAGGTGATCGCCAACGGGCTGGCGATCCTCGGTGTCGGCGCCCCGGAGCGAATGTGAACGTCCACCCCGCCGGACCCCGGCACGCCGAGGAGATCCCGCATCCGGGCCTGCCGCCGCGGCCACGCACCGCGCAGCAGCTGCTGGAGCTGGCGCCACATGTCTGGCCGCGCAACGCCGTTCGCGGTGACGACGGCGTGCTGCGGGTGGCCGGGGTGGCGGTGACCGACCTGGCTGCGCGGTTCGGTACGCCGCTGTTCGTCGTCGACGAGGACGACTTCCGCGGCCGCTGCCGGGAGCTGGCCGCGGCGTTCGGCGGCGGACAGCGCGTCCGGTACGCGGCCAAGGCGTTCCTGTGCGGCGAGATCGCCCGCTGGGTCGACGAAGAGGGGTTGTCTCTCGACGTCTGCACCGGCGGTGAGTTGGCGGTCGCGCTGCGGGCCGGCTTTCCGGCCGAACGGATGGCGTTGCACGGCAACAACAAATCGGTTGACGAGCTGACCGGCGCGGTCGCGGCCGGGGTCGGCCACATCGTGGTCGACTCGATGATCGAGATCGACCGGCTGCAGGCGGTGGCCGCCGCGGCCGGGGTGGCCCAGGACGTGCTGGTGCGGGTCACCGTCGGCGTGGAGGCCCACACCCACGAGTTCATCTCCACCGCCCACGAGGACCAGAAGTTCGGGCTGTCGCTGGCCGGTGGCGCGGCGATGGCCGCGATCCGCCGAGTTGCCGACGCCGCGAACCTGCGGCTGGTCGGCCTGCACAGTCACATCGGGTCGCAGATCTTCGACGTCGACGGGTTCGAGGTGGCCGCGCACCGGATCATCGGGCTGCTGCGCGACGCGGCCGCCGCACTCGGCGCCGAGCAGGCCGCCGGGCTCTCCACCGTCGACCTCGGCGGCGGCTTCGGCATCGCCTACCTGCCGCACCACGACCCGCCGCCGATCGCCGAGCTCGCTCGGAAGCTCGGCGCGATCGTGCGCGACGAGTCCACCGCGGTGGGCTTGCCGGTGCCGACTCTGGTGGTGGAGCCGGGCCGGGCGATCGCCGGGCCGGGCACCGTCACGCTCTATCGGCTTGGCACGGTCAAGGACGTCGACGTCAGCGCCACCGGGCACCGTCGCTACATCAGCGTGGACGGCGGGATGAGCGACAACATCCGCACCGCGCTCTACGGCGCCGAGTACGACGTGCGGCTGGTCTCCCGCGCCGGTGACGCGTCGCCGGTGCTGGCCCGGATCGTCGGGAAGCACTGCGAGAGCGGCGATATCGTGGTGCACGACGCCTGGGTTCCGGACGATCTGGCGCCCGGCGACCTGCTGGCGCTGGCCGCCACCGGCGCCTACTGCTACGCGATGTCGAGCCGGTACAACATGGTCGGCCGGCCGGCGGTGGTGGCCGTGCGCGACGGCCGGGCGCGGCTGATGCTGCGCCGGGAGACGATCGACGACCTGGTCAGCCTGGAGGTGAGGTGAGCGTGTTCTCTGACGAGCATCCGGTGGGCGTCGCCGTGCTGGGGCTGGGCAACGTCGGCAGCGAGGTGGTCCGGATCATCGAGGACAGCGCCGTGGACCTGGCGGCGCGGGTCGGCGCCCCGCTGGTGTTGCGCGGCGTCGGGGTGCGCCGAGTGGCGCCCGGCCGGGGCGTGCGGGTCGAGCTGCTCACCGACAACGTCGAGGAGTTGGTGTCGCGCACCGACGTCGACATCGTCGTCGAGGTGATGGGACCGGTCGAGCCCGCGCGCAAGGCGATCCTGTCGGCCCTCGAGAACGGCAAGTCGGTGGTCACCGCGAACAAGGCGCTGCTGGCCAGTTCCACCGGCGAGCTGTCCCAGGCCGCCGAGCGCGCCCATGTCGACCTGTACTTCGAAGCCGCGGTGGCCGGCGCGATCCCGGTGATCCGGCCGCTGACCCAGTCGCTGGCCGGCGACACCGTGCTACGGGTGGCCGGGATCGTCAACGGCACCACCAACTACATCCTCTCCGAGATGGACTCCACCGGCGCGGATTACACCGCGGCGCTGGCCGACGCCGGCGCGCTCGGCTACGCCGAGGCCGACCCGACCGCCGACGTCGAGGGCTACGACGCCGCGGCCAAGGCGGCGATCCTGGCCTCGATCGCGTTCCACACCCGGGTCACCGCCGACGACGTCTATCGCGAGGGCATCACCGCGATCACCCCCGCCGACTTCGCGTCGGCCCGCGCGCTGGGCTGCACCATCAAGGCGCTGGCGATCTGCGAGCGGGTCACCGCCGCCGAAGGCCGGCAACATGTCTCGGCGCGGGTGTACCCGGCGCTGGTGCCGCTGGGCCACCCGCTGGCGTCGGTCAACGGCGCATTCAACGCGGTGGTGGTCGAAGCGGAGGCGGCCGGCCGGCTGATGTTCTACGGGCAGGGTGCCGGTGGGACGCCGACCGCCTCAGCGGTCACCGGTGATCTGGTGATGGCCGCGCGCAACCGGGTGCAGGGTGGCCGCGCGCCGCGCGAGTCCAAGTACGCCAAGCTGCCGGTCGCGCCGATCGGGCTGATCCAGACCCGCTACTACGTCAGCATGGACGTGGTCGACAAGCCGGGCGTGTTGGCCTCGGTGGCGGCCGAATTCGCCACCCGGGAAGTGAGCATCGCCGAGGTGCGCCAAGAGGGTTCGGCCGACGGCGCGCGGATCGTGGTGGTCACCCACCTCGCCACCGACGCCGCACTCTCGGCGACCGTGGCCGCGCTGGCAGACCTGGACGCGGTGCAGCGGGTCGCCAGCGTCATCCGACTGGAAGGAACCGGCCAGTGACCGTTCACCACCCCTGGCCCGGGGTGATCACCGCCTACCGCGACCGGCTTCCGGTGGCCGCCGACTGGACCCCGGTCACCCTGTGCGAAGGCGGGACGCCGCTGATCCACGCCGTCCGGCTCTCCGAGCAGACCGGCTGCACGGTGCATCTGAAGGTCGAAGGGCTGAATCCGACCGGGTCCTTCAAGGACCGCGGTATGACGATGGCGGTCACCGACGCGCTGGCCCGCGGGCAGCAGGCGGTGCTGTGCGCCTCGACCGGGAACACCTCGGCGTCGGCGGCCGCCTACGCCGCCCGGGCCGGCGTCACCTGCGCGGTGCTGATCCCGCAGGGCAAGATCGCGATGGGCAAGCTGGCTCAGGCGGTGATGCACGGCGCCAAGATCATCCAGATCGACGGCAACTTCGACGACTGCCTGGAGCTGGCCCGCAAGATCGACGCCGATTTTCCGACCGTCTCGCTGGTGAACTCGGTGAACCCGGTGCGCATCGAGGGCCAGAAGACCGCGGCGTTCGAGATCGTCGACGCACTCGGCCGGGCACCTGACGTGCACGCCCTGCCGGTCGGCAACGCCGGCAACATCACCGCCTACTGGCGGGGCTACACCGAGTATCACGCCGCCGGCCTGGCCGATCGGCTGCCCCGGATGCTCGGCACCCAGGCCGCCGGGGCGGCGCCGCTGGTGCTCGGTGAGCCGGTGCGCGAGCCGGAGACCATTGCCACCGCGATCCGGATCGGCGCCCCGGCGTCGTGGGCGGCAGCGGTGGCGGCACAGCAGCAGTCCAACGGCCGGTTCCTGGCCGCCACCGACGACGAGATCCTGGCCGCCTACCACCTGGTGGCCAGCAGCGAGGGTGTCTTCGTCGAGCCGGCCTCGGCGGCCAGCATCGCGGGCCTGCTGAAAGCCGTCGAGGACGGCTGGGTGACGCGCGGCTCGACCGTGGTGTGCACCGTCACCGGTAACGGCCTCAAGGATCCCGACACCGCGCTCAAGGACATGCCGAGGGTGAGCGCGGTGCCGGTCGATCCGGTGGCCGTGGTGGCCAAGCTGGGGCTGGTCTAGTGGGGCGCACCCTGCCGGTCGGGTTGTCGGCAAGCGTGACGGTGGCCGCCTCCAGCGCGAACCTGGGTCCTGGCTTCGACAGCATCGGCGTCGCATTGGGTCGCTATGACCAGGTGGTGGTCGAGACCATCGACTCCGGCCTGGTCGTCGAGGTCACCGGCGAAGGCGCCGGACAGGTCTCGCTTGGGCCGGATCATCTTGTGGTTCAAGGGATCCGGTGCGGGCTGCGGGCCGCGGACATCGACGTGCCGGGGTTGGCCGTGCGCTGCCGGAACACCGTGCCGCACCAGCGCGGCCTGGGTTCGTCGGCGGCCGCGGTGGTCGCCGGCCTCGCCGCGGTGAACGGGCTCGCCGCCCAGCGTGACCTGCCCCTGCTGAGCCAGACGCAGCTGATCCAGCTGGCGTCGGAGTTCGAGGGGCACCCCGACAACGCCGCCGCCGCGGTGCTCGGTGGGGCGGTGGTGTCCTGGACTGATCGCGACGACCCGCCCGGTTACGCCGCGGCGCCGCTGCAGCTGCATCCCGACATCCGGCTGTTTCCGGCGATACCGGAGCAGCGTTCGTCGACGGCCGAGACCCGCACCCTGCTTCCGGCCCAGGTCAGCCACTGTGACGCCCGGTTCAACGTGAGCCGGGCGGCGCTGCTGGTGCTGGCGCTGACCCAGCGCCCGGACCTGTTGCTGGCGGCGACCGAGGATGTGCTGCACCAGCCGCAGCGCGCGGCGGCGCAGCCGGCCTCCGCCGAGTACCTGCGGCTGCTCCGCCGGCACGGCATGGCGGCGGTGCTTTCCGGCGCCGGACCTGCGGTGATCGCGCTGAGTACGGCGTCCGAGCTGCCGGCCGAGGCGCTGGAGTACGGGGCGGCGAACGGGTTCACCGTGGCCGAGGTGGGGGTCGGCGACGGAGTTCGCTGGAACGCCGGCGTGGTGGTGTCGGGTTGACGCCCGGCGCGCGGCCGCACGCCGGTGTGTTGCTTCCGGCAACGACACCGGCTATCCTCGGACGCGTCCAGCTATCGCAGCATCTGCGTCTGCATCACATGCTGCGATGTCAACTGGGAAACCATCAATTCTTCTCGGGGATGACGGCTCATACTTCGATGCCGCCGACGCACCGTACTGAGGTGCCGGTGGCACGCGCTCGGCGATTCCGCTGACTGCAATTGACCCCTCGCGCGACAACGCCGACGAGGGAAGAAAGGGAAATCCGTGACCGATACGGACCTCATCACGGCCGACGACAGCACCGAAGACCGAAAGCTGTCGGGCAAGCCGGAGACGGCGCCGGCCGACGGCGCCGCTGAAAAAGCCGGCAAAGCCGACGGAGCCGCTGGCAAAGTCGACAAGGCCGACAAGGCGGACAAGAACGGCACCGGTCGGGACGGCTCGCTCGCCAGCATGCTGCTGCCCGACCTGCGCGCGCTGGCCAACCGAACCGGCGTCAAGGGGGCCTCGGCGATGCGCAAGGGCGAGTTGATCGCCGCGATCCAGGAGAGCCGGGGGGGCGGCAACGGGTCGACCGTCGAGAGCCCCGACCCGGCGACCAAGACCGAGACCCCGCGCCGGGAGCGGCGCGGCGCCAGCCGTGGGGCCGGCGCGCCGGACGCCGGCGGGGACCCGAAAACCGGCGGCGACCAGAAGGCCGGCACGGGCGCGCAGCAGGACACCGCCGCCGAAGAGCGCGGGCAGGGCCGAGGCGACGAGCAGGGCGGCGGCGGCCAGGGAGCGCAGAACCGCGACGACGACGGCGACGGCCGGGGCGGGCGGCGCGGTCGCCGGTTCCGCGACCGGCGGCGCCGCGGTGAACGTGGCGACGGCGGCGAGGCCGAACTGCGTGAGGACGACGTCCTGCAGCCGGTGGCCGGGATTCTCGACGTGCTGGACAACTACGCGTTCGTGCGCACCTCGGGTTATCTGGCCGGCCCCAACGACGTCTACGTCTCGATGAACATGGTCCGCAAGAACGGGCTGCGCCGCGGCGACGCGGTGACCGGCGCGGTGCGGGTGCCCCGCGAGGGCGAGCAGCCCAACCAGCGGCAGAAGTTCAACCCGCTGGTCCGGTTGGACGCGATCAACGGCGGCTCGATCGAGGACGCCAAGACGCGGCCCGAGTTCTCCAAACTGACCCCGCTCTACCCCAACGAGCGGCTCCGGCTGGAGACCACCACCGAGAAGCTGACCACCCGGGTCATCGACCTGATCATGCCGATCGGCAAGGGCCAGCGGGCGCTGATCGTGTCGCCGCCGAAGGCCGGTAAGACGACGATCATGCAGGACATCGCGAACGCGATCACCCGGAACAACCCCGAGTGCCACCTGATGGTGGTGCTGGTCGACGAGCGGCCCGAGGAAGTCACCGACATGCAGCGCTCGGTGAAGGGCGAGGTGATCGCCTCGACGTTCGACCGGCCACCGTCGGACCACACCCAGGCCGCCGAGCTGGCGATCGAGCGGGCCAAGCGCCTGGTCGAGCAGGGCAAGGACGTGGTGGTGCTGCTCGACTCGATCACCCGGCTGGGCCGGGCCTACAACAACGCCTCGCCGGCGTCCGGCCGCATCCTGTCCGGTGGTGTCGACTCGACCGCGCTGTACCCGCCGAAGCGGTTCCTCGGCGCGGCCCGCAACATCGAGGAGGGCGGCTCGCTGACGATCATCGCCACCGCGATGGTCGAGACCGGCTCCCAGGGTGACACGGTGATCTTCGAGGAGTTCAAGGGCACCGGCAACGCCGAGCTCAAGCTGGACCGCAAGATCGCCGAGCGCCGGGTCTTCCCGGCGGTCGACGTCAACCCGTCCGGTACCCGCAAGGACGAGCTGCTGCTCTCACCCGACGAGTTCGGGATCGTGCACAAGCTGCGCCGGCTGCTCTCCGGCCTGGACTCGCACCAGGCCATCGACCTGTTGATGAGTCAGCTGCGCAAGACCAAGAACAACTACGAGTTCCTGGTGCAGGTGTCCAAGACCACGCCGGGCGGCGCGGAGATCGACTGAGCCGGACGTCGTCGTCGTGGCGGCCGGATCAGATCCCGGGGATCCCGGGAACCGGTGGTAATCCGGGGGGCGGTGGAGCCCAGGGTCCCGGGGGAGGCGGCGGACCCCAGGGTCCCGGCGGTCCCCACGGTCCCGGAGGCGGTGGCGGACCCCAGGGTCCCGGCGGTGGCATCCCCGGCACTCCGGGTACCGGCGGTTCCGGTGGCCCGGGTACTCCGGGGACCGGTTGAAAGCCCGGTAATGCCGGCTGGGCACCGGCCGCACCGGCGCCGATCCCGACCGCAACCGCAACGGCACCGACAACGCACACGCGTGCGATGGTCACGGGTTTTCTCTGTAGGTTCATCGGCGGACCCCCTGGTTTGCCGGTGAGTGGCACCGGGTGGTGACTCCACTCTGTCGGTGAATGTAGAGTTTCGGCCGCTGGCACGCGAGGGGAACCCGCGTTTTGAACTGATCCGGGCCGACCTGGCATAATCGACCGTCGGATCACCGACGGTTCCGGTTCACGTCCGCCGCACGGGCGGGCGACCCGGCGGCCACCGATCGAAGAGGACGTCATGAAGTCTGGTATTCACCCCGACTACGCCGAGACCACCGTGGTCTGCGGCTGCGGCAACACGTTCACCACCCGCAGCACCAAGCCGGGTGGCCACATCGTGGTGGAGATCTGCTCGCAGTGCCACCCGTTCTACACCGGCAAGCAGAAGATTCTGGACAGCGGTGGCCGGGTCGCGCGCTTCGAGCGGCGCTACGGCAAGCGCAAGAAGGAAGCCACAACCGACAACTAGCTCCCGCACCGACGCCCGGCCGCGCGAACTCGCACCCGCCGGGCGTCGATCTGCGTTCGGGGATAAGGAGCTGAGGTGACCCGCAGCGTCCAGGCGATCGACGCGCTGCTCGCCGAGCATGCCGAGTTGGAGCGCCGGCTCGCCGACCCGGAGTTGCACAACAACCCGGCCGAGGCGCGCCGGGCCGGGCGGCGCTTCGCCCAGCTCGCCCCGATCGTCGCCGCGCACCGCAAGCTGGAGTCCACCCGCGAGGATCTGCAGGCGGCGCGGGAGTTGGCCGCCGACGACGCGTCGTTCGCCGCCGAGGCAGCCGATTTGGCGGCCCGGGCAGACGAACTGGACCGCCAGCTCACCGACATGCTGGCCCCACGTGACCCGCACGATGCCGACGACATCGTGCTGGAGGTCAAATCCGGTGAGGGCGGGGAGGAGTCCGCGCTGTTCGCCGCGGATCTGGCCCGGATGTACATCCGCTACGCCGAGCGGCACGGCTGGTCGGTGACGGTGCTCGACGAGACCACCTCGGACCTGGGCGGGTACAAGGACGCCACGCTGGCGATCGGCAGCAAGGGGGACGGCCCGGACGGCGTCTGGTCGCGGATGAAGTTCGAGGGCGGGGTGCACCGAGTGCAGCGGGTGCCGGTGACCGAATCCCAGGGCCGGGTGCACACCTCGGCGGCCGGTGTGCTGGTCTACCCCGAACCCGAGGAGGTCGGCGAGGTCAGCATCGACGAGGCCGACCTGCGGATCGACGTCTACCGGTCGTCCGGCAAGGGCGGGCAGGGGGTCAACACCACCGACTCGGCGGTCCGGATCACCCACCTGCCCACCGGGATCGTGGTCACCTGCCAGAACGAACGATCCCAGCTGCAGAACAAGACCCGGGCGATGCAGGTGCTGGCGGCCAGGCTGCAGGCGCTGGCCGAGGAGCAGGCCCTGGCCGACGCCTCGGCGGACCGGGCCAGCCAGATCCGCACGGTGGACCGCAGCGAACGGATCCGCACCTACAACTTCCCGGAGAACCGGATCACCGACCACCGGATCGGCTACAAGGCGCACAACCTCGACCAGCTGCTCGACGGCGACCTCGACGCCCTGTTCCACGCGCTGGCCGCCGCCGACAAAGAAGCGAGACTGCAGCAACGATGACCGCTCTCCGGTCGGCGATCGACTCCGCGGCGGCGACGTTCGCCGCCGCCGGAATCGATTCCGCGCGCCGCGACGCCGAGGAGCTCGCCGCGCACGTGGCCGGAACCGACCGCGGCCGGCTGACGCTGCTGGACGATCCCGGCGACGAATTCCTGGTCCGCTACCGCGACCTGGTCGCCGCCCGCCGGACCCGGGTGCCGCTGCAGTACCTGACCGGAACCGCGGCTTTCGGCGCGGAGACCCTGCACGTCGGCCCCGGCGTCTTCATCCCGCGTCCGGAGACCGAGGCGATTCTGGAATGGGTTGTCAGTCAACCACTTCCAGGTGTCCCGACGATCGTCGACGCGTGTACCGGATCGGGCGCGCTGGCGTTGGCGCTGGCGCACCACCGGCCGAACTCCCGGGTGATCGCCATCGACGACTCGGATACGGCACTGGGCTACGCCCGGCGTAACTGCGCCGGCAGCACCGTCGAGCTGATCGGCGCCGACGTCACCGAGGCTGGGCTGCTGCCGGAGCTCGACGGCCGGGTCGACCTGCTGGTGGCCAACCCGCCCTACGTTCCGGACGGCGCCGAACTGGACCCCGAAGTGGCCCACCATGATCCACCACATGCGCTGTTCGCCGGCCCGGACGGGATGGCGGTGATCGACGCCGTCGTCGGCCTGGCCGGACGCTGGTTGCGGCCGGGCGGCCGGCTCGCCGTCGAGCACGACGACACCACCTCGGCGGCGACGGTCGAGATGGTCGCCGCGACCGCGCGATTCGACGATGTCGCGGCCCGCGCGGACCTGACCGGGCGGCTCCGATTCGTCACCGCGGTGAGAAACGGTGCGCCATGAGCGAGACATTCGACTGCGGCGACAGCGCAGAACGGGCGGCCGGCATCGCGGCCGCGGTCGACGCGGCGCGCGGCGGCCGGCTGGTGGTGCTGCCCACCGACACCGTCTACGGCATCGGTGCGGATGCCTTCGACCCCCTCGCGGTGTCGGCGCTGCTGGCGGCGAAGCGGCGCGGCCGCGGCATGCCGGTTGGGGTGTTGGTCGGGTCGTGGACCACCATCGACGGGCTCGCCCTGACGGTCACCGAGACCGCTCGTGACCTGGTCCAGGCGTTC
>NZ_JBYCLB010000404.1:0-5031 GCF_057473705.1 Mycobacterium sp. TH-M15
CTGGTCGCCCAGGTGCGGCGGCTCCTGCTGCAGCGGCTGGCGGCCGCCGTTGCCGTCCCGCAGGCCACCGGCGGCGAACACGAGCTGCTCGGCGAGACCGACCGCGGCTGGCTGGATGCGGTCTCCCGCGGCTCCGACTTCGCCGCCACCCCGACCACCCTGGGCGCGCTGGTGGCCGAGCGTGCGGCGGCCACCCCGACCGCGATCGCGGTCGTCGACGACCACGGCCGGTACAGCTACGCCGAGATCAACGCCCGCGCCAACCAGGTGGCGCACGCGCTGATCGCCGCCGGTATCGGCACCGAGGACAAGGTCGCGGTGTTGTTGCCACGCTCGCTGGATCTGGTGATCACCGCACTGGGCATCGCCAAGGCCGGCGCCGCCTACGTTCCGGTCGACCCCGAATACCCGGTCGAACGCATCGATTTCATCCTCGCCGATGCCGCACCCGCCCTGGTGGTGCGCGAGCCGCTGGAGGTGGCAGGCCGGCCCGACACCGACCCCACCGACGCCGACCGGGTGCGTCCGCTGCGGCCGGAGAACCTGGCGTACCTGATCTACACCTCCGGGTCCACCGGGCTGCCCAAGGGTGTGGAGGTGGCGCACGCGCCGATCGCCGAATACCTGATCTGGTTCGGGCGCGACTACGGCATCGACGACACCGACGTGCTGCTGCAGATCGCCTCGCCGAGCTTCGACGTCTCCATCGGCGAACTGTTCGGCACCCTGGGCAACGGTGCCCGGCTGGTGATCCCGCGCCCGGACGGCCTGCGCGACGTCGGCTACCTCACCGATCTGCTGCAGCGCGAGGGCGTCACCGCGATGCATTTCGTGCCGTCGCTGCTGGGCCTGTTCCTGTCGCTGCCCGGGGTCAACCGATGGCGCACGCTGCGACGCATCCCGATCGGCGGCGAACCGCTGCCCGGCGAGTTGGCCGACAAGTTCCACGCCACCTTCGACGCGCTGCTGCACAACTTCTACGGCCCCACCGAGACCGTGGTCAACTCCACCCGGTACCAGGTGGCGGGCGCCCAGGGCAACCGGATCGTGCCGATCGGCAGCCCGAACATCAACACCACCATCCGGCTGCTCGACGACGCGCTGCAACCGGTTCCGATCGGCGTGATCGGCGAGATCTACATCGGTGGAACCCATCTGGCGCGTGGCTACGCGGGCCGGCCCGGCCTGACCGCCGAACGGTTCGTCGCCGACCCGTGGGCGCCCGGCGCTCGGCTGTACCGCACCGGCGACCTGGCCCGCCGCAACGCCGCCGGCGACCTGGAGTTCATCGGCCGCGCCGACGAACAGGTCAAGTTGCGCGGCTTCCGCATCGAACTCGGCGAGGTGGCCGCGGCGATCTCGGTGGACCCCAGCGTCGGGCAGGCCGTGGTGGTCGTCGCCGACCTGCCCGCGCTCGGACGCCGCCTGGTCGGCTCCCTGCCCGCGGCCGCCGCCGCCGCCGACGGGGTGCAGATCGGCCGAATCCGCGCCCGGGTCGCCGCCGCCCTGCCCGAATACATGGCGCCGGCGGCCTATCTGGTGGTCGACGAGATCCCGATCACCGCCAACGGCAAGATCGACCGCGCCGCACTGCCCGACCCGCAGATCGCCCCGCCGGATGCCGCCCCGTACCGGGAACCCGAGACCGATACCGAACGCGCCGTGGCGCGCCTCTTCGCCGACCTACTCGGCCGTGATCGGATCGGCGCCGACGACTCGTTCTTCGACCTGGGCGGCCACTCCCTGCTGGCCACCAAACTGGTGGCGGCGATCCGGGCGGCGTGCGGAGCCGACGTCGGCATCCGCGACGTGTTCGAGGCGTCCACGGTGGCCCGGCTGGCCGCCGCCGTCGACCGGGCCGCCGCCGCGGCACCCGCGCGTGACCGCCCGCCGCTGGTGGCGGTGCCGCGCACCGGGCCGTTGCCGGTGTCGGCGGCGCAGCTGCGCAGCTGGTTCGGCTACCGGCTGCACCCCGGCGCCGCGACCGACAACATTCCGCTGGCCGCCCGGCTCACCGGACCCTGTGACACCGCCGCGTTGATCGCTGCCGTCTCCGACGTGGCGGCCCGCCACGACAGCCTGCGCACCACCTTCACCGAGATCGACGGGCTGCCCTACCAGCAGATCAACCCGCCGGCGGCCGTCGAGGTCACCCGACTGCGCTGCCCGGTGACCGATCCGGCGGTGGTCGCCGACTGGACCGCGGCATGCCTGGACGAGCAGCGGCGCACCGCATTCGACCTGGAGCACGACTGGCCGATCCGGGTGGCGCTGCTGGAGCTACCCGGCGACGAACGGGTGCTCTCGCTGGTGGTGCACCACATCGCCGCCGACCACTGGTCGGTGGAGGTGCTGCTGGCCGACCTGCTCACCGCCTACACCGCCCGCGCCGCCGGCACCGCACCGTCCTGGCCGCCGCCGGCGCTGGCTTACAGCGACTTCGCGCACTGGCAGGGCGAACTGCTGCGTGACGAATCCGGGCTGATCGCGGCGCAACGCGACTACTGGGTCCAGCAGCTGGCCGGCCTGGCCGACGACACCGGCCCCCGGCCGGACTTCCCCCGCCCGGCCACCGTCACCGGCGCCGGGGATGCGGTGTCGTTCACCGTCACCCCGGCGGTGCGGGCCGGGCTGGCCGAGCTGGCCCGCGACACCGGCGCCACCGAGTTCATGGTGCTGCAGGCCGCGGTCGCGGTGCTGCTGGCGCTGTCCGGCAGCGGCGACGACATCCCGCTGGGGGTCCCGATCGCCGGGCGCACCGACGCCGCACTGGATCAGCTGGTCGGATTCTTCGTCAACATCGTGGTGCTGCGGAACCGGTTGTCGCACAACCCGTCCCTGCGCGAGGTCGTCAGCCGTGCCCGGGAGGCCGCGCTCGGCGCCTACGCCCACGCCGACCTGCCGTTCGACCGGCTGGTGGAGGCGGTCAACCCGGTGCGGACCCTGGCGCGCAACCCGCTGTTCCAGGTGGTGGTGCACGTCCGCGACACCGCCGAGGTGACCCGGCAGATCGGCCCGGATCTGGTGCTGCGCACCGAGATGCCGACCTTCGACATCGCCCACGCCGACCTGTCGGTGAACTTCTTCGCCGGCACCAGCCCCGGCGCCGGCTATGACGGCCGGCTGATCTACCGCACCGAACTCTACGAACGTGCCACCGTGGCGCGGCTGGCCGACTGGCTGGGTGCGGTGCTGACCGCGATGGCCGAAACCCCCGATGCCACGCTGCGTGAGCTCAGCGTGCTCGACGCGGGCCTGCGGGATCGGATCGTCGGCGACTGGAGCCGTGGTGCGCAGGTGCCGGCGGACGACCCGCGTACGATCGCCGAGGTGCTTGCACCCAGCCGCGGATTCGGCGCCGACCGGGTCGCGGTGCGCTGCGCCGGCGCGGAGTTGAGCTACCCGCAACTGCACGCCCGCTCCGATCGGCTGGCCGAACTGCTGATCGCCGCCGGGGTGCAACCGGGAACGCTGGTCGGGCTGTCGGTGGCGCGTGACCTGGACCTGGCGGTGGCGCTGGTCGGGATCATGAAGGCCGGCGCCGGCTACTTCCCGCTGGATCCCAGCTACCCGACGCAGCGGCTGGCGTTCATGATCGACGACGTTTCACCGAAGGTGGTCGTGGTCAGCGCCGCCACCAAGGCGGTGATGCCCGAGCAGGCCGGGGTTGATCTGCTGTGCCTGGACGACCCGGCGGTGCAGGCGCAGCTGACCGGCGGACCGACCGGTGTCACGCTGCCGGTGCCGCACCCCGATCACCCGATGTACCTGGTGTTCACCTCCGGATCCACCGGGCAACCCAAGGGCGTGCTGGGCACCCACGCCTCGATGAGCACCCGGCTGAACTGGCAGCTGGCCCACTACCCGGTGCCGCCCAACCCCTTCGGCGACATCCGGCTGGTCCAGTCGTCGATGACGTTCCTGGAAGGCGGCATGGAGCTGCTGGCCGGCCTGGCCGCCGGCGCCACCATGATCCTGGCCGACGACGCGGCGTTCCGTAATCCCGAGGCGCTGGCCGACCTGATCGAAACCGAAAACGTGCAGCAGGTGACCGCGGTGGCCAGCCTGGTCTCGGTGCTGGTCGACAACGCACCGCAGGCGGTGCGCGGCCTGCGCCGGCTGGTGTGCAGCGGCGAGCCGGTCTCGGCGGACCTGCTGGCCCGACTGACCGCGGTGTGCGGGCCGGAGACCCAGCTGCTGAACAACTTCGGCGCCACCGAAACCTCCGGCGCGGTGGTGCGCGGCGAACTGGTGGCGCCCACACCGAAACTGGGCCGACCCACCCCCGGCTCGCAGGCCTACCTGCTCGACGACACGCTGTGCCCGGTGCCGCCCGGCATGGTCGGCGAGGTGTACTACGCCGGCCCGCAGATCGTGCGCGGCTACTGGAAACGCCCCGGGCTCACCGCTTCCCGATTCGTCGCCAACCCGTTCTCCAGCATCCCGGGTGATCGGCTCTACCGCAGCGGTGACCGGGCCCGCTGGGGCGCCGACGGGGTACTCGAGTTCGTCGGCCGCACCGACCACCAGGTCAAGGTGCGCGGATTCCGGGTGGAGCTGGCCGAGGTGGAGGCCGCGCTGCGGGCTGCACCGGGGGTGGCGGTCGCCGCGGCCCGCACCTGGGAGCTGGCCGGGGTGACCACGCTGGCCGGATATGTGGTGCCGGCCGGGCCGGTCACCGACACCGCCGAGTTCACCGCGGCGGTGCGGACGGCGGTGGCCGCGGCGCTGCCCGGCTACCTGGTGCCGGCGTCACTGACCGTGCTGGATGCCGCGCCGCTCACCGACTCCGGCAAACTCAACCGGCCCGCGCTGCCGGCCCCGACGGTGGCCACCCGCGGCGCGATCGACCCGCCGGTCACCGACACCGAACGTGTCCTGGTCGGCATCTGCGCCGAACTGCTCGGCGTGCAGCAGATCGGCCGCAGCGACGGGGTCGTCGCCCTCGGCGGCGACAGCATCTCAGCGGGGCGGCTGTGCGCCCGGGCCCGGGGGGCCGGGCGGGTGCGGGACCCGCGGAGGATCTGCGAC
>NZ_JBYCLB010000405.1:0-2092 GCF_057473705.1 Mycobacterium sp. TH-M15
CCGCCCCGGCGGGTTATGGCGCCCCCGCGCCCCCCTGGTCGCGGGCTAAACAACCCCCGACTCTCGCCACGTCCCGCCCGCCGCAAAAGGGGCCTACCCCCCCGCGGGCGGCCGCGCCGATGTCGCGGATGCCGGGATAGCGCCGGTGCCGGCGATCGGGCCCTGGTTCTCGGCCTGACCGGGCTGCTGCATGCCCGCCGCGTAGGCGATCGAGGCGGTCAACAACCGGTCGATGCGTTCGCCTTCGGTCAGCGCGTCGGCGATCCGCTGCTTCAGGACCGACACCTTGTCGTCGATCTCTTTGGCCGCCTTCTCATCCAGACCTGTGGTGTCCGGCGCAATGACCGAGTTGGTCGTCGTGTCGACGGCTACGGCCGGTTTCTCACCGGCGTAGCCAAGGATGTCGGTCTTGACCTTGGCGCGCAGCGCCTCGGCGTCGAGCTCGGCGCGTCGCATACCCAGGGCGGCCAGCGTCAGATTCTGCTGGGACGGGTCGTGGTGAAAGGCGGTCATCAGCATCGCCGAGCGCGCGGCGTCCCCGCCGCGGCCCTCCCAGTTGGATGCCTTGGCCAGGTCCTTGAGGAAGTCCGCCGCGCTGCCATGGTTGACCGCGGCCACCCGGGTGTGTTTGGCCAGCTCGGAGATCTCTGGAACCCAATCCAACAGCTCCTGCAGGGTCAGCCCCATGCGGCCGACTCACAACCCCGAGGTGAGGTCGCGCATCTCGGCGGCGCCGTGCTGGTCGGCTCCGGTGTGCCGATTCGCCGCGTTGCGATGGCCGTCGGCGTGCGCGGTGTAGCGTTCGCCGAACCGAACGCCGTCGTCGGCCCAGGCGGCCAGCATCTGCAGCCGCGCGGCCGCCGCGGAGCCGGAACCCAGATCCAGCACGCTCGCCAGCGAGTGCGCCCCGAAGTGGGTGGTCAGAAAGTCATACGCATGGCTGTCCAGCCGTCCCGCGGTGAGGTGCAGCTCTTCAGGGTCGACGTGCAGGCGCGGGGACTCTCCATCCACCGGCTTGGCCATAGGTCCGACACTCCTCCCGGAAAAGGCGACCAGCTACGCATTTTAGCGGGATCCGCGGGCCGCAGGGAGCCGATGGTGCCGTCAGCGCCGATCCCCGGCATCGCTGCGCTCCGCCTCGGCGTGAACCACCGAGGTGATCCGATGGATGGCGAAGTCGCGCAACCGGCCGGAGGCCGAATCGAACGCCACCAACTGCCCACCGCGAACGCTGACCGGCGACACCATCCGCCGGGTCGCCACACCCGCCGGGTCCAGGTAGCCGATCACCACGGACGCACCGTCGTACGCCGCCCGGTGCAGCGCCGCGGCCGCAACCGCGGGGTCCACCCGGGCGCTGCCGAACGGCGCCACGGTGGTCTTGCGCAGCACGTCGACCAGCGCCCGCAGCGACTCGGCGCTCGGGCCGGTGACCGGGTGACGGCGGTGCTGCGGGGTCGGCACCCGAGCGCTGCGCGGCCGGATGTCGACGATCATCCCGGTGGTGTCCTCGGCGGCCGGGGCGAAGCCGGCGGACCGCAGCGCGGCCAGCACCTCACCGATCGGGGCCTGGGCGACCGCCACCGTCGGCGCCAGCACCCGCAGGCCCAGCTGCTCGGCGGTCGGGATGGCGACCGCCTGAGCCAGCAGGGCCGGATCCTCGCACCGGACGAACGATGTGGCGATGCCGACCCGCAGCTGACCGTGCCGACGGGTTACATCGTCTACCAGATAGGTAAGCCCTTGCGGCACCGGTGTTTTCGAGTGCTCCTCGAAGAACCGGTGCAGAGCGGCACCGGTTCGGCCGACATCCAGGGCGTGCCGGATGGTCTGCTCGCTGATCCGGTACACCATCGCCGCCCCGGCCGACTCGACCCGGGCCACGGTGGCCAGCTCCTCGGCCAGCCCGCGCTCCAGCGGGCCGGGCACCACGACGGTCAGGTCGGCCTGCACGAGGAAGTGGTCGATCGGTTTGGGCAGCACCCGGTTCATCGCGGCGACGGTGTCGTCGGTGTTGTCGGCCCCGTTCGCGGCGATCAGCGCGCGAGCCGGCGTGCTGATCGCCCCGCGGCCGATCAGGCCCAGGTCGTGC
>NZ_JBYCLB010000406.1:0-4671 GCF_057473705.1 Mycobacterium sp. TH-M15
GGGTGTTCCCGGGGTGGTGTTGCTGCTCACCTTCGGGACCGGGATCGGCTCGGCGGTCATCCACAACGGCAAGCTGCTGCCGAACACCGAGCTGGGCCACCTCGAGGTGGGCGGCAAGGAGGCCGAGCACCGGGCCGCGTCCTCGGTCAAGGAGCGGAAAGACTGGAGCTACGCGAAGTGGACCAGGCAGGTGACCCGGGTGCTGGTGGCCATCGAGAACGCGCTCTGCCCGGACTTGATCATCGCCGGCGGCGGAATCAGTAAAAAAGCCGACAAATGGGTGCCACTGCTGGAGAACCGGACACCGGTGGTCGCCGCAACGCTGCTGAACACCGCGGGGATCGTCGGCGCGGCGATGGCCGCCGACACCGACGTCACCCGATGACATTTCCGCCCGCTGCGCAAGTCCCAGCCGATTCGGTCGTTACAATGGTTCGCGGCGGCCGCCGGACCGACGGTGGCGACTATCCGAGTAGGTAACCCCAGTCGAGATCGACGCCGACATTCCACATATCCAGCACTCGCGGTTGCGCACGGTCAGGCCTACCGGGAGTCAGTCCGACCGAGGGGTGGACGTGCCACCGACCAAGGCCAACCCGGCAACCGACGAGCCGAAGCACCGCAGCGACGCCAGCAAAACCCAAGCTGAGGCTGCCGCCAAAGCGCCTGCCAAGGCGCCCACGAAACGATCACCGGCCAACTCGGCCAACGGGGCCGCTCCGGCCAAGAACGCCAGCACGACGACGGCGCGGGCCGCGACCGATCGCGCGGCGGCAAAGGCGCCCGTCAAGAAAGCCCCGGCCAAGGCGGCCACGGCCAAGACCCCCACCAAGAAAGCCCCCGCCAAGCAGGCGGCAATCAAGGCCCTCGCCGCCAAGACGACTGCGGCCAAGAAGGCGCCCGTCAAGACGCGCGGCGCGGCGAAGACGGCGACGTCGACCACAGAGCCCGACGCCGGTGCCGCGAAGCTCGAGGCGGCGGAGGCCGACGTCGACCTTGAGGTGGAACCCGGCGAGGACGACATCGACGCGGGCGAACCCGATCTGAGCCTGGACGACCTTGAAGAGGACGCCTCCGACGGCGCGAGCGCCGCGGAGGCCTCGGAGGAAGGCCAACCGGAGGCCGACGGGGCGGCCCCGAAGCCCGGCGGCGAAGACGACGACGAGCTCCCCGAGCCCACCGAGAAAGACAAGGCGTCCGGCGATTTCGTCTGGGACGAAGAGGAATCCGAGGCGCTGCGGCAGGCCCGCAAGGACGCCGAGCTCACCGCGTCGGCGGACTCGGTGCGCGCCTACCTCAAGCAGATCGGCAAGGTGGCACTGCTCAACGCCGAAGAGGAAGTCGAGCTGGCCAAGCGGATCGAGGCGGGCCTGTATGCCACCCAGAAGATGACCGAGCACACCGAGACCGGTGAGAAGCTGGCCGTCACCTACCGCCGCGACATGGCCTGGATCTGCCGGGACGGCGACCGTGCCAAGAACCACCTGCTGGAGGCGAACCTGCGGCTGGTGGTGTCGCTGGCCAAGCGCTACACCGGCCGCGGCATGGCGTTCTTGGACCTGATCCAGGAGGGCAACCTGGGCCTGATCCGCGCGGTGGAGAAGTTCGACTACACCAAGGGGTACAAGTTCTCCACGTACGCCACCTGGTGGATCCGCCAGGCGATCACCCGGGCGATGGCCGACCAGGCCCGCACCATCCGTATCCCGGTGCACATGGTCGAGGTGATCAACAAGCTCGGCCGAATCCAGCGTGAGTTGCTACAGGACCTGGGCCGCGAGCCGACGCCGGAGGAGTTGGCCCGGGAGATGGACATCACCCCGGAGAAGGTGCTGGAGATTCAGCAGTACGCCCGGGAGCCGATCTCGCTGGACCAGACCATCGGCGACGAGGGCGACTCGCAGCTCGGTGACTTCATCGAGGATTCCGAAGCCGTGGTGGCCGTGGACGCGGTGTCGTTCACCTTGCTGCAGGATCAGCTGCAGTCGGTGCTGGAGACCCTCTCGGAGCGCGAGGCCGGCGTGGTCCGGCTGCGGTTCGGCCTCACCGACGGCCAGCCGCGCACCCTCGACGAGATCGGCCAGGTCTACGGGGTCACCCGCGAGCGCATCCGGCAGATCGAGTCGAAGACGATGAGCAAGCTGCGCCACCCGAGCCGTTCGCAGGTCTTGCGCGACTACCTGGACTGAGCGCCTTGGGCCGTCCGGGCCACGGATCACCGGCCATCACCCGGCTACTTGCCCCGGACGGTCGACAACTCGGCGTCGGTGTCGGCACCGAGAGCCCTCAGCGGCTTCGAATCGCCGAATCGCTCCAGCAGGCGGGCGGCGAGCTTTTCCAGGGTATTGACCGAGAAGGGTTGGGCCATCCGGCGGTTGATACCGGGGGCGACGCGCAGCATGAAATGACCCAACCAGGCCGCGGTGCGCACCGGAACGACCGCCAGGTCGAACCGCACCGCGCGCGCCGCGGCACGGGCGACCAGATTCGGGTCGCCGATGTTGGTGTTGATCACCCCGGGGCAGATCGCGCTGCCCCCGACCCCGTTGGGCCCCAGCTCTAGGCGCAGGCATTCGGTGGGCATCTTCACCCCGGCCTTAGACACCGAGTACGGCGCCATCACCGGTGTCGGGGTGAATGCCGCGACAGAGGCGATGTTGACGATATGGCCGGATCCCCGCTCGACCATCTGGGCGTCGAACACCCCGACAGCCGTGCACCACCCCCATCAAGTTCTCCGATAGCTGGCGATCCCAATCGGCCGGGCTCAGCTCCAGAAACGGCCCGCCCACCGGCATGCCCGCATTGTTGACCAGTACGTCGGTGTGGGCGCCGCGTTTGGCGAATCCGATCGTCCGTCTCCGGCACCGCCGCTATTTGAGATGATCGACCAGGTCGCCCTCAGCACCGAACCGCTCCTGCTGCCATCGCCGAACCAGACGCTCGGTGCCGATGTCGTCCGGGTGGAATCCGGGTCGGCGCGGCGCCCCCCACTTAGCCCGATGCCGACACCGGCGACCAAGATCCGTGCAAGATTGACGTCATGGTTCGTGAAAGCTTGGTGGTCACCGGGTCAGTCGCAGCGGCGCTCGGACTCCTCACCCCCGCGGTCGCCCACGCCGGGTCCGGACAGTTTGTGCGGACCCAGTCCGGGGAGATCCTCTGCGACGTCCTGTACCAGGAGGTGTACTGCCAATACCCACCGGGATTCCTGCGGGCACCGGTGGACCCGGCGACGGGTCGGCCGTTCAACCTCGTCGTCGTGCAGACGTCGGGTGACCTGGCCTGGAAAACGGGTGAGATCACGGCCTGGCCGGACCCGGAGATCGCCATGATCGACGGTCGGTCTTACCACCTGTACGGATGGGTCATTCAGACCAGTGCCGAGGGCACCCGTTTCATCAGCGACTTCACCGCCCACGGCATGTTCATCAGTACCGACGACGCCCAGCCGTTCTAACCGGATTCGCTTGCGGTCAGGGTTGTCAGCCGCCGGGGGGGCAGAGATGCGCGTGCGCGGCATGTGCGACCGCCCGGTTGACCGGCCGGTTGTCGTTGTCCAGGACCGCCCAGTAGGGACCGTCCGGCGCCGCGATGTCACAGAACTGGTAGCCGAGATCGAGCAGCGCGTGGTCGCCGATGAAGATCCATCCCGGGGGTATCTCGGCGCGTGCCTGGGCGAGGAACCCGGCGTCGTCGCCGGCCCACGCGGTCGCCGACTGGCTCACCGCCAACCCCGCGGCCACGATCGTGGCGGCGACCTTGCCGTTGATCTTCATCTTCCGTTCCTTCGACTGCCGGGAGAATCGCCGGACCGAGACAGCTGATGTTCAGGTGCGCTCACTGTAAAGCAAATCACACCGAGCGACTACCCGGACTCGGTTCATGTGCCGCATTCTCCTTTGATGATCGCCCAGTTCGTCCGACTCCAGGCGTCCCGCGGGGTGATGCGGTGGTTGTTGCGCTGCAACTGCTGGTAGATCTGCCCGTTGCTCTCCCCCCAAGTTCCACGCCATGCAGATCTCGTCGGTCACGCCGGGCGCGGCCGAACCCCGGGTGCGACGGCCAACAACGCCAGCATCAGCGCACCGGCCACCCCGCTCCGCAGCGCGCTCATCGTGTTCCCCGCTCACTGCGGTCGGGTCACCGACGGGTCGAGCGGCGCGAAGCCGCCGTGCGGCGGCCACGGTAGAGTCGGTGGCGGGCAGGTGCACCTGACCGACAGTGGAGAGGTGGACGAATTTGGCACCCGGTTGTGGAGGAATCTCGCCGCGGCGCCGGGCCGCCGACCAATCCCCCGCCGCACAGATGCACCAGCACCTCGGTGCAAGTCATCGGTGACCAGCCCGCCGCACCGCGACCCATCCGGCAGGTGAGGCACGACACACCGGCGACGGGAACAGTGCGACAGCCCCGAGCGTCTGAGACAGTCGTAGTACCCGTGCAGAAAGAGGAGCCATGAACGCAACCCTGACCGGTCCGGAGTTGACCCGGGCCGACCGCTGCGATCGGTGTGGTGCCGCCGCCCGCGTGCGCGCCACCCTCCCGTCCGGGTCCGAGTTGCTGTTCTGCCAGCACCACGCCAACGAACAACAGACCAAGCTGATCGAGATGGACGCCTTCCTGCAGGCCGGCGCCCCGGTGGAGGCGTAAGAAGTCTTCGCACCCACC
>NZ_JBYCLB010000407.1:0-1833 GCF_057473705.1 Mycobacterium sp. TH-M15
CGTCACCCGATCCGACACCCCACCGGCGTAGCCGCCACCGGGCTGCGGCCGGTGCTTTAAGCTGGCCCACTGTGACCGGCAGTTTCGATGGCTACCAGGACGACGAGGACGACGAGCCCGACGAGGGCGACGCCGTCGCTGCCGGGTCGCCGAAGCACACCAACAACCTCAAGTGGGGACTGATCGCGGTCGCCGTGCTCGCCGTGGTGGCCGTCGCGCTGGTCGCGGTGGTGCTGTTCGGCGGTAATGCCGCCAAAGACGCGACGGCGGCGCACCCGAGCCGCGACACCGCCGCGGGGATCGCCAGCGCCGACGACACCGGGCCGGTGACGGTGATCGTCTCCGACCCGACCTGCGGCGCCTGGAACGCGATCAGCAACACCCTGGCCAGCACGCTGTCGCTGCTGGGACACGGCGAGTGGAACGAGCGCGACCAGGCGATCCCGGCCACCGAGTGGACCGAGGAGATGAAGAAGGGCTACCTGGCCGCCGGACAGGTGGTGCGCAGCGCGGCGGAGAAGTCGGTCGGGCTGGTCAAGCTGACCCCACACCGGGCGATGCGTGAGCTCTACGAGCAGTTCATCGCCTACAGCCGCGCGTTCGTCGAGCACATTCCCAAATACACCGGCGCCGACGCCGGCCTGGCCGGAACCGCGCACAGCGCCGCCTCCGCGCTGGCCGCGATCTGCGCGGCCGCCGACAGCGGTGCGGCGGCGGCACGCGGGCCGCGGGTGGAGTCGTCGTCGAGCCCGGACAAGGTCGCCCCGCCGGGAAACCCCAGCAGCCCGCAGCGCTACCTGACCGCGCCCGACCCGGTCTGCCACGACTGGCAGGTCGCGTTGGACAAGTTCGGCGTCGACACCAACGACTGGCAGAACCTGGATCCGGGCATCCCGGCCACCTTCTGGAATCCGGAGCAAAAAGCGGTCAACACGGCGGCCGCGCCGGTGATGATCAGCTTCGCCAACAAGCTGCAGCAGCTGGGCCGGCTCAGCGACAACCCCACGTTGCAGGACTTCGCCGACCTGTCGGCGCAGTACCGCCGCGCGTTCGCGCTGGCGTTACCGACCTACGACCCGTCCGACAACTACCTGGCCAACGCCAGCACGTTCGTCGCCACCACGGTGCTGGCCGCCTGCCAGGCCGTGGGGGGACGCTAGCCCAAGCCAGTCCCCTAATCCGCAGATGGGGTCCGTGCAGCGTCGGCGGGTCGTGCTGGCACCGACGGTACGGCTCACCGCAGCGGGTGTGCCGTTCCAGCAGGGTGCCCGGTAGCGCCGGGCCGGTCTCGGCCAGGGCGTGGGCGAGTCGGCTGGACATCGGGGGCATCATCGGCCGGGCGGTTCCGGTGCGCGAGATCGCCTACGCCACACACGGGCAGGTCATCGAGGCGTTGATCGCCCACCGGCTGACCGCACCGGCGCCGATGATCCAGGTCGGGGCGTGGGCGCGCCGGTTCGCCCTGGCCACGCTACGGCGGCGAACGCCACCAGGGACGGCACACCGCAGATCACCCAACCCGACGCCCGCCGGGTACGCCTGCTCGGCCTCCTTCGGATCGACCCACGGCGCACCCGCTAAACGGCCGAGCCACGCACACAGCACCCACCGCACCCCATGTGCCAATTACGCGGCCAGCCGGATCAGGCCCAGCTGGAGCCGACCGCCGCATCGGTGCCGGCCATGTTGCTGCCGGCCGACTGCACCTTCTGACCATGAGCGTTGGCCTGCTCGTAAATCACCTGGAAATTCCGGCCCAACGCGGTGACGAACTCCTGGCAGGCCACCGAACCCGACCCACCCCAGAAATCACCGGCGGCATACACATCGGCG